>JAJYGM010000376.1 GCA_021785095.1 Actinomycetes bacterium | reverse complement strand
ACGCAGATATGGCGGCGGCTCGTGCCGCGAGCGACGCGTTGGTGGCTGCTGCGACGCTCGCGGCACTGTCGCCCGAGGTGGCCAGCCCGGAGACCGCTCCGGCGGCGAGTGCCGCGACGAGGATCGCCGACAGCGCGGCGGGCGAAGGCGGTCGGCCACGGTGGACCCGCGTCCGGTCGGAAGCGCGGTGCAGCCGCCCGGCCGGCATGCGCCAGCGCGCGGCCGCGGGGACGGTCACGGTTGTCGACGCTATTGCCCGCGGTGCCTGTGTGCAACGTCTGAGTCGACACGGTCGGGCACTGCACCGCGGCTCAGGGGGTCCTCACGACCCGCTGGTCGACCGGGCACCGGTAGCGCGCACCGCACCGGTAGCGCGCACCGCACCGGTAGCGCCACCGGCGCCCGGTACGCTGCGCGGGTGACAGTTGCCGGTGTCGTGCTCGCCCTCGGAGGACGGTCCGCGTCGCGCCCTGTGCGCGACGGGCGGCGCCCCCGCAGCTCGCGGCCCCAGCTGAGGCCGCTCGTCGCGCTGGTCGCAGAGGCGTCGCTCCACGCCGGGCTCGACGAGGTCGTCGTCGTCGTCGATGCGGAGGAGGTCGTCTCCTCGCTCCCCGAAGGCGTCACCGTCCTGCTCGACGAGTCCCTCGCGCCGAGCGAGGCGTCGGCCGTCCGTTCGGCGGTCGACTGGTGCGCCCGCGCCGGCCACGGGGCGGTCGTCGTCGCGCTGGCGGGTGTCGCGGGCAAGGATGCTCCGCTCGATCCCGCGCTCTGGACGGCAGTAGCGGCTTCGACGGCGAGCCCTGTCGTCATCGGGACGCGGACGAGCCGTCGCAGCGGGCCTGTGCGCGTCGACGCCCAGGTGTGGCCTCTCCTGCCCCTCACGGGACCTCTCGAGGCGCTGTGGCGCTCGCGGCCGGACCTCGTGACCGAGGTCGGCACGGGCCCGCCCGCACCGACCGACCGGTCCGGCGCCACCCCCGGCGCCACGTCGCCGGATCGCCCGGACGACGCCTCCGGCGGACGCCGCGGCGAGTGGGCGACCCCCGAGGACGTCGCAGCCGTCGAGGCGCTGCTCGGGCGTCCCGCCTCCGCTCGCTTCAGCGTCGTCGTGCGCGACAGGTGCGGGGGGCCCGTCGTTGTGCGCAACGAACCGCTGCTCGGAGACGGCACGCCGATGCCGACCCGCTACTGGCTCGTCGGCCAGAGGGAGAGGGAGGCGGTTGGCCGACTCGAGTCCGCAGGTGGAGTCGACGCCGCCGAGCGGGCCGTGGCACCCGAGGAGCTCGCCGCAGCGCACGACCGCTACGCGGCCGAGCGCGACAGCGCGCTGCCGGCTGGTCACGACGGGCCGCGGCCTACCGGCGGCGTCGGGGGGACGCGGCGGGGCGTGAAATGCCTCCACGCACACCTCGCGTGGTACCTCGCCGGAGGGAGGGACCCGGTCGGGCGATGGGTCGCAGGGGCCCTGGAGGGGCAGATCGGCGGTGCGGTGGCGGCTGTCGACTGCGGGACCAACTCGACTCGCCTCCTGGTCACCGATGCGGCAGGCAGGACGCTCGCGCGCAGGATGGTGATCACGCGGCTCGGCGCGGGGGTCGACCGCACGGGTGCGCTCGCACCCGAGGCCATCGGGCGCACCGTCGCCGTGCTCGCCGCGTACAAGGAGACCATGGACGAGCACGCCGTGGTGTGCCTTCGCGCGACGGCGACGTCGGCCGCGCGCGACGCGAGCAACGCGGACGAGTTCTTCGACGCGGCGGAGAGGGCTCTCGGCAGGCGACCCGAGCTCCTCACCGGCGAGGAGGAGGGCCGGCTGTCCTACCGCGGGGCGACGCTCGACCTCGACCCCGCGGGTGGTCCGTACCTCGTGGTCGACCTCGGCGGCGGGTCGACGGAGCTCGTCGCGGGTGCCTCCGACCCAAGTGGCGAGGGAGACCCCGTCGCAGGGGCCGTCTCCCTCGACGTCGGCTGCGTGCGGGTCACCGAGAGGTTCCTCGACGGCGATCCACCGGATCTCGCGTCGGTGGCGCGTGCATCGGAGCACGTCGCAGGGCTGGTGAGGGACGCTGTCGAGAAGATGCCGGCCCTAGCGGTGCCCCGGACGATGGTCGGTGTCGCGGGCACCGTGGCCACCCTCGCGACGCTGTCCCTCGGACTTGACCACTACGAGCGCGAGCGCGTCCACCATGCCGTGCTCACCCGGGCGACGGTCGGGGACCTGGCGAGCGAGCTCCTCGCCGAGCCTGCTGCAGCCCGAGCGGCACGTCCTGGGGTTGAGCCAGAGCGGGCTGACGTCATCGCCGCCGGAGCGCTCGTCCTTGCCGAGGTGATGGCGGTCACAGGGCACGAGGAGCTCGTCGTGTCGGAGTCCGACATCCTTGACGGGATCGCAGCCGAGCTGAGGGATCGGGGAGCCGAGCCTCGCGGGACCTGAGCATCTCGCATCCGTGCCGGGCGAGCGGGGTCGCCGGCACGCTCGTCACGACGTGCCGGCAAGGCTCCCGAGGACGAGCGAGGCGGTGCGCTCGACGAAGTCGTCCATGTCCCCGTGGTGGTGCTCTGCCCACGACTTCCCCTGGACGGCCAGGCGGTCCCGCAGCCGCCGGTCTGTGAGCACCCGGACGGCGTCGATGAGCTCACCGTCGTCCCGGTACCACAGGCCCCCGTTCGCGTCGGCGGCGTGCTCCTGGGCGGCGCTCCCTTCGGGGACGACGACGGGGGTGCCGAGCAGGAGGGACTCGATCGCCTCCCGTCCGACCGGACCTGGTGGCCGCAGGTCGACGGTGGCGATCGCGTGCGCCATGAGCCGCCAGAGGTTGACCCTGCTCGGGCTCACGGGGAGCTCGAGAGTGTTCTCCCGATCGCCGATCCGCCACGTCTCGCCGTCGACCTCGGCGATCGAGACGTCCCCGACCGTGGAGCGGAGCACCTCGTGGGTGACCGACCGCTCCCACCGGGCACCTCCGGGTGGGAAGCTGCGGATCGTGAGGACGTAGGCCCCGAAGAAGCGCACGCCGAACAGGCGGTTCGCCGCGGCGCTCCGGTTGACCCCGACGCCGAGCCCGAGGGGGCGGATGTGGCCCGAAGCACCCTCCTCGACGGTCTCGAGCAGGGCGCATTGCTCTCCGGAGTGTGCGGTGCCGACGGCATCGGAGCGCGCCAGCAGGCGGGCGACCGCCGCGGAGCGGAGCACCGTCGCGTCCGCGGTGAAGGGAAGCAGGACGACGCGAGGTGAGCCCGGGGCTCCGCGCCGGCCGAGCGCACCGACGTCCCAGGGTTGGCGGTGCCCGGCGAGCACGACGGCGTCCGGTGCGAGCCGTCGGAGCACTCCGGCGACCTCGGGAGCGGACCCCTCGAGCTCCGTCAGGAGGGCGGCGGCGGGAGCCGGGACGCTCCTTCCGCAGTCGTGGGCAGCGAGC
>JAJYGM010000092.1 GCA_021785095.1 Actinomycetes bacterium | reverse complement strand
CTAATCCCGCGCGATCAACAAGGTCTTCGGCGAGCCCGGCCCGCCCGTCACCTCGACCAAGGGCGTGACGGGTCACGGCCTCGGCGCCGCCGGCGCGATCGAGGCGGTCGCCTCGATCCTGGCGATCGACCGCAGGGTGATCCCGCCGACCTACGGCTGCGAGGAGCTCGACGCCGAGATCCACCTGGACGTCGTCCGTGGCGCGGCGCGCCCCTGGGAGCCCGGCCCTGTGCTGTCGAACTCCTTCGGGTTCGGCGGCCACAACGGCTGCCTGGTCATCCTCCCGCCGTCCGAGTAACCCCGACAGGCAGCGTGCCGGCCCCCGTCGTCGACGACGCACCCGGGCTCACCGGTGCCCAGCTCGACGCCGTCGCCGACCTCGAGCACCGGGTGACCGCGCACGACGGGGGGCGCCTGAAGCTGGAGTGGGGCGTGATCAGGGAGCGTCCCGCCAGGGAGGTGAACGACCTCCTCGTGTGGGACGGCAGCACGCTCGTCGGCTACTGCGGGCTCCACCAGTTCGGCACGGAGCCAGAGCTCGCCGGCGCGGTCGACCCGGCCTGTCGGCGTCAGGGCATCGGCACTGCGCTCCTCGCCCGTGCACTCGAGCTCGTCGCGGGGCGCGGGCGGGTCAGGGTCTTGCTCGTCACCCCGACCGCGACGGAGGCCGGGCGTCGCTTCGCGCTCGCCAAGGGGGCGACGCTCGACCATTCCGAGCACCACCTGGAGCTCATCGGCCCGCCGGCGGGGCCGCCCGCGGCCCGTCCCTCCACCGCGGCGCTCCGCATCCGACTCGCGCGGGACGACGAGGAGGACCGGCGGGTGATCGTGTCGCTCCTCGAGGCCGGCTTCGGCGAGGGTGCGGCCTACGCCGGCCGGGCGGGACCCTCGGACCTCGCGTTCGTCGCGGAGCGGGACGGCGACGCCGTCGGCACCGTGCGCCTCGATCTCGGCGGCGACCCGGCCGGCATCTACGGCCTCGCGGTCCGTCCCGACGTGCGCGGGCAGGGCATCGGGCGAGCGGTCCTCTACGAGACCTGCCTGGAGGCTCGCCGCCGAGGGGCTCGACGGCTGACCCTCGAAGTCGAGACCGACAACGACCACGCGCTCGGCCTCTACACGTCCGTCGGGTTCGAGCTCCGGACGACCGAGGACTACTTCGCGATGGCGGTCCCCAGCGCAGGAACGTCCGCACCGTCCTGACCACGCTCCCGGCAGCGCGCCCCCACCACTCGGCGCGGCTCAGCTCTCGTCGAGCGCAGCCCGGAGCTCGCCGACGAGCTCGGCCGCGGCGTCGGGCCCGCCTCCCTCGAGCAGCCGGCGCACCAGGGCGGAGCCGACGACGACGCCGTCGGCCGCCGCGCACGCCGCACGGGCCTGCGCCGGCGTCGACACGCCCACCCCGACGCACACCGGCGCATCGGTCACCTGGCGGATCCTTTCCACGACGTCGGCGCTTTCGCTCCCGAGCGACTCTCGTTCGCCCGTCACGCCCATCCGCGCCACGGCGTAGACGAAGCCCCGGGAGCGCGCGCAGATCCTCGCGACCCGCGGCTGCGGCGTGGACGGTGCGACGAGCAGGACCGTCGCGACCTCCGCGGCGTCGGCCTCGGCCGCCCACGGATCGAGCTCTTCCAAAGGGAGGTCGGGCACGATCGCGGCGCCGATGCCGGCGGCCCGCAGCGACCGGGCCATGCGCCGATGGCCCATCCGAAAGACGATGTTGTAGTAGGTCATCGCCGCGACCGGGACCGCGAGCTCCGCAGACGCGACGTCGTCGATGACCCGCGCGGGGGTCGCGCCCCGGTCGAGCGCGTGGGCGCCCGCCCGCTGGATGACCGGCCCGTCCATCAAGGGGTCGGAGAAGGGGATCCCCACCTCGACCGCGTCGGCGCCGGCGGCCACCACCGCCTGCAGCGACTCGACCCAGTCATCGGACATCCCGCCCATGAGGTAGGGGACGAGGAGCTTGCGCCCTTCGTCGCGCCGGGCGCGGAGCCAGGGCTCGAGGGCGATCACCGGTCGTCGCGGCCCGCGTCACGGCCCGCCGCGAGCAGCTCGCGGACCTGGGCGACGTCCTTGTCCCCGCGCCCCGACAGCGTCACGAGGACCGTCGCGCCCGCCGGGACCGCCCGGCCGGCCTCCCGGACGACCCACGCGAGCGCGTGCGCGGGCTCGAGCGCCGGGAGGATCCCTTCGGTGCGGGCGAGCAGCCCGAAGGCGTCGAGCGCCTCTGCGTCGGTCGCCTTCTCGTAGCGCG
Organism: Actinomycetes bacterium; assembly: GCA_021785095.1. Next base: position 1,160 of record JAJYGM010000092.1, on the reverse strand, counting down.
CCCGTCCCGAGGCGGCGAGGTGCGCGTGCTCGGGACCGATGCCCGGGTAGTCGAGGCCCGCGGAGACGGACTCGGCCTCGAGGATCTGGCCGGCCTCGTCCTGGAGGATGAGCGATCTCATGCCGTGCAGGACGCCGGGGATGCCGTCGCTCGCGGCTGCACCGCCCGCGGCCTCCACGCCGACGAGGCGCGCACGCGTGGGCGCGAACCCGGCGAAGGTCCCCGCGGCGTTCGAGCCCCCGCCGACGCACGCGACCACCACGTCGGGGTCGTCGCCCCCCAGGAGCGCCCGGCACTGCTCGCGCGCCTCGTCCCCCACCACTCGCTGCAGCTCCCGGACCATGTAGGGGAACGGGTGGGGGCCCATCACCGACCCGATGCAGTAGTGGGTGTGGTCGACCGTCGCGACCCAGTCCCGCAGCGCCTCGTTGACCGCGTCCTTCAGCGTGCGGCTCCCCGCGCGCACCGGCCGCACCTCCGCGCCGAGCAGCTCCATCCGGAAGACGTTGAGCTCCTGACGCTCGGTGTCGAGCTCCCCCATGTACACGGTGCACTCGAGCCCGAAGAGCGCGGCGGCGGTCGCGGCGGCGACCCCGTGCTGGCCCGCGCCGGTCTCTGCGACCAGGCGCCGCTTCCCCATGCGGCGCGTGAGCAGGGCCTGCCCGACGACGTTGTTCAGCTTGTGGGACCCCGCGTGGACGAGGTCCTCACGCTTCAGCAGCACGCGCACGCCGAGCTCCTCGGACAGCCGGCGGCATTCGGTGACCGGGGTGGGTCGGCCGCCGTAGTCGCGGAGCACCGCGCCGAGCTCCTCACGGTAGGAGGGGTCGGCCCACGCGGAGGCGAACGCCTCCTCGAGCTCCATGCACGCAGGGACGAGCGACTCGGGGACGAAGCGCCCCCCGAAGTCGCCGAACCTCCCGTCGGGGCCCGGCGGCCCCATCACCGGAACCCCGGAACCCGGCACGTCGCCCGGGTCGGAAGCCGACACCGAGACGGAGTCAGCGACCGAGACGGAGCCAGGGACAGGGACAGAGTCGGTCATCCCTCCATCCAGTCGTAGGGTGCCTCTTCCGGCGCGCCGGCGGGAAGGCCGTCCGGGTCCACGGATGCGCGCACGCCGTCGCCCTCCCCCGCGCGGGGGGCGCCGCCGGACGCCC
>JAJYGM010000700.1 GCA_021785095.1 Actinomycetes bacterium | reverse complement strand
GTCTCCGCCTCGTCTACGTCGTAGCCCTCAGCCTCGAGGGCGAGCCGCATGGACGACCGGATGCGCTCGTCGTCCTCTACGGCCAGGATGCGGCTTCCCATGGCCCCAAGGTTACGGCTCCGCAGCGCCTCGGTGGAACCGTGGGCGCGGAGCCGGCCGCTACTCTTGGCGCGGTGGCCACGGACGCCTGTCCGACCGTCGATCCGGCCTGGCGGCTGGGGGAGTTCGGCGACTGGCTGCGAAGCCGCTCCGAGGCCACCAGGCGGGCGTACCTCGGTGACGTGAAGGCGTTCTGCGACTGGGTCGGCCGCTCGGGAACGACGCGTCCCGAGGACGTCGACAGGGTCCAGCTCCGCCGATACCTCGCGTACCTCTCGACCCGCGGCTACGCCCGTGCCAGCGTCGCGCGCAAGGCCGCCGCGCTCCGCGGGTACTTCGCCTGGTGCCGCCGGCGCGGGCTCGTGGCCGAGGACCCATCGCGGCGCCTCGGAGCCCCAGGCGCGGGCGGGCGGCTCCCTGCGGTCCTGTCCGCCGGCGAGCTCGAGGTGCTGCTCGAAGGCCGCGGGCGCGCGGACGCCCGGGTCGAGCGGACGGCGGCGTACACGCTGCGCGACGACGCCGTGCTCGAGCTCTTGTACGCAGCCGGCCTGCGCGTGTCGGAGCTCTGCGGCCTCGACCGCGAGGGAGTCGACCTGCAAGCGCGCACCGTGACGGTGATGGGCAAGGGCGGGAAGGAGCGCCAGACGCCCGTGCACACGCGCTGCGCGGAGGCGATCCGTCGGTGGCTGGAGGAGGGTCGTCCCGTGGTCGCCGGCGCACACAGCCCCCCACAGGCCGTCTTCTTGAACCGGCGGGCGTTGCGGCTCGGGCCACGCGACGTGCGCCGTATCCTCGACCGGCGCTCGCCGGTCCCGACCCACCCCCATGCGCTGCGCCACTCCATGGCGACGCACCTCCTCGACGGAGGGGCAGACCTGCGCGTCGTCCAGGAGCTCCTCGGTCACGCGAGCCTCCGGACGACCCAGATCTACACCCACGTGAGCCGGGAGCGCCTCGTCGAGGTCTACTCGAAGTCGCACCCTCGCGCCTGACCCTTCCTGGCCGCAGGTGGCCGGGGCGCGGGTGGGCACTGCACAGCTGGGCACGGCGCAGGCGGGCACGGCGCAGGCGGGCACGGCGCAGGTGGCCGGGGCCCGCGCGCAGCGAGTATCCTGAGCACTGCCCGCTGTCCGGCGGGCGGCGTACGAGCAACCGACCCTGCACCCGAGCGCGTTCCACGGTCGCCCCGAGGGGGTGCTGCGCACGGGGAAGTGCAACCGACTGGAGGAACCCCTATGGCCGTCGTCTCGATGCGACAGCTGCTGAGCGCCGGAGTGCACTTCGGCCACCAGACGAGGCGCTGGAACCCGAAGATGCGCCGCTACATCCTCGGCGAGCGCAACGGGATCTACCTCATCGACCTCCGCAAGACGCTGGAGGGGATCGAGCGGTCCTACGCCTTCGTGCGCGACCTCGTGGCCGGGGGCGGCAACATCCTCTTCGTCGGCACGAAGAAGCAAGCTCAGGGTCCGATCGCCGACTACGCGGCAGCATGCGGGATGCCCTACGTCAACCAGCGGTGGCTCGGCGGCATGCTCACGAACTTCGCCACCGTCTCCTCGAGGGTCAAGCGGATGCAGCTCCTGCGCACGATGCAGGCCGCAGGCGACTTCGACGGGATGCCCAAGCGGGAGGCGCTGCGGCACGTACGCGAGCTCGAGAAGCTCAGCAGGAACCTCGGAGGCGTGAGCGGCCTCGACCGGTTGCCCGAGGCCATCTTCGTCATCGACACGAAGAAGGAGCACATCGCCGTCACCGAGGCCAACAAGCTGCGGCTCCCGGTCGTCGCCGTCGTGGACACGAACTGCGACCCAGACGTCATCGACTTCGTCATCCCGGGCAACGACGACGCGATCCGCTCCGGGTCGCTGCTCTGCCGGGTCATCGCCGACGCCGTTGCCGAGGGCCGATGGATCGCGTCCCACAGGCCCGCGCCGCGCAGGTCGGAGACCGCTGGCGCACCCCCATCGTCACCGGCTCCGCCGCGGCCACGTCCTCGGGCGAGCGTGGATGCCTCGCATCCCGAGATCCCGGCGGAGACCACCCCGCCCGAGCCTGAGCCGGCGCCACCTCGAGCAGAGGCGGGCGCTGGGGCTCCCCCCGACGGCGGGCCGCCGTCCGAGACGCTCGAACAGGCTGCGTCCGCCCCGATCACCACGGAGGCCTGAGAAGTGCCCGCATTCAGTGCCAAAGACGTCCAGTCGCTCCGGCGGGCTGCCGGGGTCGGCATGCTCGACGCCAAGCGCGCCCTGGAGGAGACCGGCGGCGTCATGGAGGACGCGATCCAGTGGCTGCGCGTGCGCGGGCTCGCCAAGGCAGGGGCCCGAGACGGGCGAGACGCCGCGCAAGGTGCCGTGGCGGCTGTCCGGCAGGGATCGAGCGCGTCCATCGTCGAGATGCGCTGCGAGACGGACTTCGTCGCCAAGTCGCCCGATTTCGTTTCGCTCGTCGACGACCTTGCAGCTCTGGTCGCCGCCAAGGGCGAGGAGGCCATCGAAGAGCGCAAGGGTGAGATCGACCAGCTGCGCACGTCGCTCCAGGAGAACATCTCGGTCGGACGCGTCGTGCGGATGGAGAGCGGCGAAGGGCAGGTGCTCGACACCTACGTCCACCAGCAGGCCGGGCGCGGGGTCAACGCCGTGATCGTGCTCCTCCAGGGCGGCACCCAGGAGCTCGCGCACGACGTGGCCGTTCACATCGCCTTCGCTCGACCCGAGTTCCTGCGCCGCGAGGACGTGCCCGAGGCCGAGGCCGAGGCGGAACGCGCCACCGTCGAGCAGATCGCGCGCAACGAAGGGAAGCCCGAGGCCTCGTTGCCCAAGGTCATCGAGGGGCGAATGAACGGCTGGTTCAAGGAGCGGGTGCTGCTCGAGCAGCCGTACGTTCGTGAGGAGAAGCGGTCGGTCGCCGATCTCCTCGGGACGGCGCAGATCGTCAGGTTCGCCCAGGTGGCCGTCGGCTCCTGAGCTCGCCGGACGAGACTTCGGGGCACCGTGGAGGTACCGGACATGGGTGAGCAGCGGCGTCTGGTCCTCAAGATGTCGGGAGAGGCGCTCGCCTCCTCCGCGTCGGACGAGACGATCGACGCGGCGGTCGTCGAGCGCATCGCCGGCGAGATCGCCGCGGCCCTGAGCGAGCTTCCGCTCCAGCTGGCGGTCATGGTGGGCGGCGGGAACATCTGGAGGGGGACCACCGGGGTCGGCGCCGGGATGGACCGTGCGACGTCGGACACCATGGGCATGCTCGGCACGGTGATCAACGCGCTCGCGCTTCAGGACGCGCTCGAGCACAAGAACCAGCCGACGCGGGTGCTCACGGCGCTGCAC
>JAJYGM010000222.1 GCA_021785095.1 Actinomycetes bacterium | reverse complement strand
CGACAATTCCAGGGTCCTCGAGTGGGTGTTCCAGCGGGTGAGCGGACGCGCCGACGCGGTCGAGACGCCCATCGGGTTCGTCCCGGCTCGAGGCGAGATCGACCTCGAGGGCACCCGCATGTCCAAAGAGGACATGGAAGAGCTCCTCCGCGTCGACGTCGACGAATGGCGAGCGGAGGTCCCTCTCGTACGGGCGCACTTCGCACAGTTCGGCGACCACCTTCCGGTGGAGCTCGCCGAGGCGCTCGACGACCTGGAGCGCCGCCTCGGCTGAGCGCACCGCGGGACGCAGGCGCGCGGCGCCCCGTAGCACGCGCGGCGCCCCGTAGCAGGCGCGCGGCGCCCCGTAGCAGGCGCGCGGCGCCCCGTAGGACGAACATCGGCTCCGTGCACGCCTGCGCCGCGGCATCGGCGAGGATGGGGGCGTGGCGTCGCACGAGGGGCCGGGGCTGATCCCTGCGGTGGGACGGGCCGCACGCCGCGGCGCCCGCTCCGCCAAGCACAGGCTGATCCCGGTGCTCGGGGGGCGGACACGCACCCGGGTCATCGTCGTGCTCGCGTGCGTCCTCGCCCTCTCGAGCGCCGACACCGCCACGGTGGGGGCCGCTGCGACCAAGCTGAAAACAGCGCTGAACATCACCACATTCGACGTCGGGCTCCTCGTGAGCGTCACCGCGGTCGTCGGGGGCGTGTTCTCCCTCCCGTTCGGCGCCCTCGCCGACAAGCTGCGGCGCACCTGGCTCCTGGGCGCGTCGGTCGTGCTCTGGGGCATCGCGATGGTGTGGAGCGCCACCGCCGGCTCGTTCGGCGAGCTCCTCGTGTCGCGCCTCGCGCTGGGCGGGGTGACCGCGGTCGCGGGACCTGTCGTCGCCTCCCTCGTCGGGGACTGGTTCGCGAGCGGCGAGCGCGGCCAGATCTACTCCTACATCCTCACCGGCGAGCTGCTCGGGGCGGGCCTGGGCTTCGCCCTTACCGGCGAGCTCGCCGCCCTGTCGTGGCGCCTCGCCTTCGTCATCCTCGCCGTTCCCGCCTTCGTGCTCGCGTGGGCCGTCTTCCAGCTGCCCGAGCCGCTCCGCGGGGGCCGCGGCGCGCTCGCCCCTGAGCCGGGGACGCGGCCGTGGCTCGCGGCGCGGGGCACCGACGCAGAGGCGCGCGGGCAGGCTCCCTTCGCGGGGGCGGTGACGGCGCCGGTGGAAGAAGCCCCGCCGGAGAGCCAGACCGACGCCCAGAGGATCGCGCTCGAGCGCGGCATCAAGCCGGACCGTGCGCTCCTCGCGCGCGCCGACCCGCGCATGGGGTTCTTCGCCGCTCTCCGTTACGTGCTCGCCGTCCGCACCAACGTCGTCCTCATCGTCTCGGGCGCCCTCGGCTACTACTTCCTCGCCGGCGTCGAGACCTTCGGCGTCGAGTTCGTCTCGGGCAAGCAGGGGCAGTACCACGTGGCGCCTGTCCTGGCGAACGGGTTGCTCCTCGTGGTCGGAGCCGGCGCGGTCACGGGGGTCCTCGTGGCGGGCCCGCTCGGCGACGCGCTGCTGCGCCGCGGGCATCTCGCCGGCAGGGTCAGGGTCGCTGCCCTCGCCGCGACCCTGACCGTCGTGATGATGATCCCGCCGCTCGTCACCCACAGCGCGCTCACCGCGCTCCCCTACCTGATGATCGCCGGGTTCGGCCTGGCTGCGCAGAACCCTCCCATCGACGCGGCCCGCCTCGACATCATGCCGTCGTGGCTCTGGGGGCGTGCCGAGGGCATCCGCGCCTTCGTGCGCACCATGGCCCAAGCGCTCGCACCGGTCATCTTCGGCGCGATCTCCGACTACGTCTTCGGGGGGCAGACACACGGGCACCAGGGGCTGCGCTGGACGTTCGTGATCATGCTCGTCCCCCTCGCCCTGAGCGCCCTCTACCTCTTCGTCGCGGTCCGCCGGTACCCGAGGGACGTCGCGACGGCCGCCGCAGCGCCGCCGGCACCTGCGGCCGTCCTCGCAGGCCGCGTCCCTCCGGGCCCCGCCGCGACCACCGTCCGCCGGCCCCCGCCCGAGCCTCCGCCCGCCGGCCGGCGGCCGAGGGGAGACGGCACGTCGCCGGGTCCGCGGGCGCCCGATGGCAGCCCGCGCGCGCCACGGCCCGGAACCCGCTGGATCGGGGGCTCGGGGCCGAAGCGGCGCGGAGCCCGGCCCTGATTGCACCGCGTGCCCGGCCGGGCACTGCGACCGTTCAACCCACGTCGCCCCCGGCACGCAGCACCTCGGCGGCATGTGCGATCGCCTGGCGCTTCGCGTCGTCGAGCTCGGGCCGCGACAGGTCGAGCGCGTCGATCGCGTCGACGACGATCCCGCCGACGAGCGCGCGCAACGCGTACTTGTGGTCCGCCGGCACCACGTACCACGGCGCCCAGGAGGTCGACGTCGCCGTGATCGCGTCCTCGTAGGCGACCTGGTACTCGTCGAAGCGGCCGTGCTCCGCGAGGTCCGCCGGCGAGAACTTCCACTGCTTGTCGGGATCGTCGAGCCGTTCGAGGAGGCGGCGACGCTGCTCTGCCTGCGAGACGTGGAGGAAGAATTTCACGATGCGGGTGCCGTTGCGCGTGAGATGGCGCTCGAAGGCGTTGATGTCCTCGAAGCGCTCCCCCCACAGCTGCCCGGAGGCGGCGGCTCCCGCGGGCCGGCGCGCCGCGAGCTCGGGATGGACGCGCACGACGAGCACGTCCTCGTAGTACGAGCGGTTGAAGATCCCGATGTGCCCGCGCTCTGGCAGCCTCGTCGAGCAGCGCCACAGGAAGTCGTGGCGCAGCTCCATCTCCGAGGGCTGCTTGAAGGAGACCACCTCGCACCCCTGGGGGTTCACCCCCGACATGACGTGCTTGATGGTGCCGTCCTTCCCGCCCGCGTCGAGCGCCTGGAAGACGAGGAGGAGCGACCACCGGTTGGAGGCGTACAGGAGCTCCTGCGCGACCGTGAGCGCCGCCTTGAACACGTCGAGGTCGTGCTCGGCCACCTCCTTCGGGTGCGCGCGCCCGAGCGGCCCGAGCCACGCGCTGGCGGTGGCCGAGGTGCTGCGGCGCTTCAAGCCGGCTGGTCTGCCGGGCTCGACCATGAGCTCGCCCACCACGGCGCGCGGCAGGTTCACGATCCGCTCGCGATCACGCCGGAGGCGACCAGGTCCGCGACGGCCTCCTCGCCGACGCCCCAGCACCCGAGCGCGTGCGCGGGGCTCGACGCGTCCCGGACGCTCGAAGGGGTGCGGCTGAAGCGCGGGACCGCCCCCGGTTGGGGCGCGCCGTCGTGGACGACGAAGGTGCGGCGCGCGCGGTTGTGCGGATGGTCGGCCGCCTCCCAGGGAGCGAGCACCGGCGCCACGCACGCGTCGACGCCCTCGAACACCGCCGTCCACTCGTCGCGGGTCTTCGTCCGAAAGACCTCGGCGAAAGATC
>JAJYGM010000709.1 GCA_021785095.1 Actinomycetes bacterium | reverse complement strand
TCGCCACGACAGCCTTCGCCGGCCAGGCGCCCGACAGCGCCCTGCGCCACCGGTTGGCCACCATGCGGACCTCGCTGGTGCGGTCCAGCTGGTCGCGCGAGAGGTTCAAGAGCACCACGACCTCGGGCGCCAGCGCCTTCACGAGACCGGGCAGGTACCCCTCGTCGACCTCGAGGACGGCGGGGGCGCAGGGCGGCGCGGTCGCGAGCGCCGTCACGTGCCCGGTGGGCATGTTCGAGCCGGTCGCGTTCGTGGCCACGGGCCCGAGGCTGCCTTCGAGCGCGACCGCGAGGAGGCGGGTCGTCGTCGTCTTGCCGTTCGTGCCGCTCACCAGGGCCACGCGCCGCCCGGCGGCGAGGTGCTCGAGCAGCTTGGGGTCCACGGCGAGCCCCGCATGCCCGCCCGCGACCGTGCCGCTCCCCGCTCCCAGGTGCCGGGAGAGCGCGTTGACCACCCGCGCGGCCACGACTGCGGCTCTCGCCCGCGCCGTAAGCCCCCGGTGGCCGTCGGCGCACCCCATCTGGGGCGAAGCGGACCCGGGCACGCCGTGAGGTTAGCGAGCCGCCGCCTGGTCCGGGTGGTCCGGGTGGAACGGGTGGTCCGGGTGGAACGGGTGGTCCGGGTGGTCCGGGGCCGGACGCGACGAAGGGACCGCCGGGGGGGATGGCGGTCCCTTCGCACGACCAGCCAGGAACGGAGGGGGGATCCGGATTCCCTGAGGTCTGTCGACCATTGTGCAGGATCCCGGCCGATCTGTCAACCAGCTTTATGAGATGTTTATAATCGTCTTTTCAGATAGACTTGATCACCCCGGGGCGACGGCTCTCCTGGCCTGGGGAGCACGGGGATCCGAGGAGACGGCGAGACGAAAGGAGACGTGCGAATGGACCTGCGCCACCTCCAGGCCATCGTCGGCATCGCCGACACCGGGAGCTTCTCGGCGGCTGCGGCCGCCCTCGGCACCGTCCAGTCGAACGTCTCGGCCCACGTCGCCAGGCTCGAGCGCGAGCTCGAGGTCGTGCTGATCGACCGGTCGACGGGCCGGCTCACCGAGGAGGGGGAGGTCGTGGTCTCCCGGGCCCGCACGATGATCGCCGAGGTGGACGCCATGGTGGCCGACGTCGTGTCGATGCGCCACGAGGTCCGCGGCAAGGTCCGGCTGGGCATGATCGGGACCACCGGGCGGTGGGTCGCGCCGCGGATCTTCGCCGGCCTGCGCACCCGCCATCCCCAGATCCAGCTCACCGTGACCGACGGCACGAACACCACCTTGGAGACCCAGCTCGCCTCCGGTCAGCTCGACCTCGCCGCCCTGTCGCTCCCCCTGCACAGCGACGAGCTCGTGGCCTCCCCGCTCTTCGAAGAGGACCTCGCCCTCGTCGTCCCCGTCGCGCACCCCCTGGCGCAGCGCGCCGCCACGATCTCGCTCGGCGAGCTCGCCGACATTGCGCTCCTGCTGCCTGCGCCCGGAACCGCGCTGCGCGAGGAGATGGACGCTGCGGCTCGGGTGGCCGGGATCGAGCTGCGCCCGTCCATGGAGGTGGACGGGCTCCGGATGATCGCCTCGCTCACCTTCGACGGCTACGGCCCGTCGATCCTGCCGGCGTCGGCCGTGCCGGGGCACCTGCGCGAGGACTTCCGCCTGGTGCGCATCGCGGGGCTCCCGCCGAGGAGGGTCGGGATCGCGGTCCGCCTGCGCGGCGCGCCCTCCGCCCCCACGCGCGTCGTCATCGAGCTTCTCCACGCGACCGTCCGCGACCCGGTCGTCGCCCCCGACGGCCTCCACCCCTCGACGGTCCCCGCACGGCCCCCGGTGCGCCGGTAGGTTTCAGAGAGGTGGACGGCCCTGCCGACGGCGACCTTCTCGCCCAGATTTCCGACGCGGCGCTGGGGGCGGCGAGCGCTGCGGGGGCCTCGCACGCCACCGTGCGGGTCGAGCGCGTCCGCACCCAGGTCGTCTCGCTGCGCGACGGGCGCCTCGAGACCGCGCTGGACGACACAGAGGTGGGCGCCGGCGTCGCCGTCGTGCGCTCGGGCTCCTTGGGCTTCGCGGGCAGCGCCGCGCTGGGCCCTGAGAGCGCAGCTGCGCTCGCACGCGCGGCCCTCGACGCCGCACGCGTGACCGCGCCCGCGCGCCGTCGCCCGTTCGTCTTGGCCGACGAGCCTGGGCAGGGTCGCGTCGAGTGGTCCTCGGCGTTTTGCCGGGACCCCGTCGACGTGCCTCTCGCCGACAAGGTCGCCCTTCTCGAGGGCTGGAGCCGGCGGCTGCTCGCGTCACCGGGCATCAGCCACGTGAGCGCGTCGGTGGTCGCCGTGCGCGAGGACGCGTACCTCGCCGACCTCTCGGGAACGGTGGCGCTCCAGCGGCGAGTGCGCACGTTCCCCGAAGCCGAGGCGGTCTCGGTCGGCGTCGACGGCGACGTGGAGCAGATGCGCACGGTCGCGCCGCCCGCTGGGCGCGGATGGGAGTACGTGGAGGGCGAAGGATGGGACTTCGACGCCGAGCTCGAGCAGCTGCCCGAGCTGCTCCGAGAGAAGCTCCGCGCGCCCTCGGTGCGTGCCGGCAACTACGACCTGGTCATCGACCCGACCAACCTGTGGCTCACCATCCACGAGTCGATCGGGCACGCGACGGAGCTCGACCGGGCGCTGGGGTACGAGGCAGCCTTCGCGGGCACCTCGTTCGCCACGCCCGACAAGCTGGGCACCCTCCAGTACGGCTCGCCGCTGCTCCAGGTGGTCGGCGACCGGACCGTGGAGCACGGCCTCGCCACCGTCGCCGTGGACGACCAGGGCGTCGCCGCGCAGTCCTTCGACATCGTGCGTGACGGCGTCCTCGTCGGCTACCAGCTCGACCGCGCCATCGCCGCCTCGGCGGGCTTCGGCCGCTCGAACGGCTGCGCCTTCGCCGACTCGGCGCTCCACGTGCCGATCCAGCGGATGGCCAACGTCTCGCTCCGGCCTGCGCCGGGGGCGGGACCTTCGACCGAGGAGCTCATCGCCGGCGTCGGGCGCGGGATCTACGTCGTGGGCGACAAGAGCTGGTCGATCGACATGCAGCGCTTGAACTTCCAATTCACCGGCCAGCGGTTCTTCGAGATCCGCGGCGGGAAGCTCGCTGGCCAGGTGCGCGACGTCGCCTACCAGGGGTCGACGACGGACTTCTGGGGGCGCCTCGAGGCCGTGGGCGGGGAGTCCACCTACCTGCTCGCCGGCGCCTTCAACTGCGGCAAGGGCCAGCCCGAGCAGGTCGCCCCTGTCAGCCACGGCTGCCCGTCGGTCCTCGTGGGCGGCGTGCGCGTGCTCAACGCCCGTCAGGAGTCGGGACGCTGAGCGCGACCGGCCTCACGCCCGCAGCAGAGGTGGCCGAGCTCGTGGTGCGCACGGCACGCGCTCCGTGCGTCGCCATCGTGGAGGACCGCCACGACGCC
>JAJYGM010000291.1 GCA_021785095.1 Actinomycetes bacterium | reverse complement strand
AGGACCCGCGAACGAAAGAGCCCCCTCCTGCTCAGGCGGCGGGGGAATTCTCCTCGCGTACGAAGCGCAGCCAGCTCACCCGCTGCTCGGTGTGCTCCACCATCCAGGCGTCACGCGCCGCACGCGCCGCCAGCCGGTCATCGAGCCGCCTGGCTCCCTCTGCTGCCCTCGCGACGGCAGCGGCGAGCTCCTCGTCGTCCTTCAGGATGCGTACGTTCGTCCGCGGGGGAAGCCTCGGGGGCACCGCGGAAGGTTCGGTGGAGCCGAGCATGGCAGTCACCCCTTTCGTCCAGTCCGTCCCAGACGATGGTACCGACCGGCCCCTCGAGATTCTGCTCCTGCTGGCAGACGACAATCACACCCCAGGTGCGGGCGCTGCGAACCGTGGCGAGCGCTTTTCCGAGAATGCGGCGATCGCCTCGCGCACGTCAGCGCCTGCCAGGTTGGCGGCCTGGCACTCAGCTTCGTGCTCGATCGCCTCGGCGAACGGCGTCGTCCACGCGGCATCGAGCAACGCCTTCGTGGTCGACAACGCGAGCGATGGCCCCTCCGCGAGCCTCGTAGCCCAGCTCGCGACCTGCGCATCGAGCTCGCCGGGTGTGACCACCCGGTTCACCAGGCCGATCCGCAGCGCCGTCTCCGCGTCGACCACCTCGCCGAAGAAGGCGAGCTCCTTCGCCTTCGCACTGCCGACCAGGCGAGGGAGCAGCCAGGAGGTCGCGCAGTCCGGCGACAACGCGCGGCAGACAAAGATCATCGAAAGGCGCGCTCGCGTGCTCGCGACGACGAGGTCACAGGCGATGGCCAGCCCCAGCCCCGCGCCAACCGCGACGCCGTCCAGCTTCGCGATGGTCGGCTTCGCGAGACGGTGCAGCGACAAGGCTGCGTCCCCTACTGCCCGAACCCAATCCAGCGACCAGGCGGGGTCTCCGGCCGCCGGACCGTGCACGTCGGAGAGGTCCGCTCCCGAGCAGAAGTCCCCACCTTCCCCGGTCAGGACGAGCGCCCGGTCCTCCGCGTTGTGCGCGGCAGCGTCGAAGGTCACGCGGAGCTGTTCGATCATCGCCCGCGTCAACGCGTTCTTCCGCTCGGGCCGGTTCAGCGTGACGGTGACGACGCCGCCGGCACGGGTCACTCTGACAGTCTCCACGAGCGCCTCCTCACGTTCACTGCCTCAGGCGTCGACGCCGATCGTGCCCGGGTGAGGGGACGGTAGCCGAGCCGCCTTCGGCTGTCACCAGGCGCCCGCAATGACCTCGACATGCTCGCCGAGCACAGCGGCGACGTCGAAGCGGACGTTCGTCACGTGCACGTCGTGGTCCCCGAGCCAGCGCGCGGCGAGTCGTCGCAGCCTGGCGCGCTTGGCGGCCGTGACTGCCTCGGCAGGTGAGCCGTAGAGAAGCGTGGTGCGCGTCTTTACCTCGCAGACGACAAGCGTCGGCTCGCTGAGCAGCACGAGGTCGATCTCGCCGCCGCTGCATCGCCAGTTCCGGTCGAGGATCTCGTAGCCTCGCGCGCGGTACCACGCTGCGGCCGCCTCCTCGCCGCGGACGCCGAGGAGGCGGCGTGCTGTGCTCACCTCGGACTTGCGACGCTGCTCGCGCCGGCCTCACCAGACGGGCCCATGCACGACCGAACGGTCGCCTGCCGCAAGCGGGCCGCGCCTCCTCGGGTGTCCGGGCGCGGGACGGTGCGAACGGGTGCTACAGGTCCTTTTCCGGAAGCCGCTCCACGTTCACGTCCCTCCAGGTCACGACGTGCACGGAGGGCACGAAGCGTGCAGGGCGGTACATGTCCCACACCCAGGCGTCAGCGAGCTCCAGCTCGACGCACGCCGGCTGCGTGTCAGAGCGAACGGTCATGGAGACCTCGTTCGAGAGGTAGAAACGGCGTTCGGTCTCGACGACGTAGCGGAACATCGGAAGCACCGCCCGGTACTCCTGGATGAGGGCGAGCTCGATGTCGGCCTCGTAGCGCTCGAGGTCCTCCTCGCTCACCTCGACGGCCTCATCGCTGCAGAGGACGGGCCGAGCCGCGAGACGCCCTCACGGACGGACGGCCCGCTTCTCCCTCACCTTCGCAGCTTTCCCTGAGCGCTGACGGAGGTAGTAGAGCTTCGCTCGGCGCACGTCCCCCAAGGTGACCACCTCGATCTTGGCGATCGTGGGCGAGTGCACCGGGAAGGTCCGCTCGACCCCGACGCCGAAGCTGACCTTACGAACGGTGAACGTCTCGCGCACGCCCACACCCTGACGGCGGATGACGATGCCCTGGAACACCTGCACCCGCTCCCGGTTCCCCTCGACGACCCGTACGTGAACCTTCACGGTGTCACCTGGGCGGAATTCCGGGATGTCGTGACGCAGGCTGTCGCGGTCGATGATCTCAGTGGGGTGCATTGGAGGCGTCCTTCGAGTCCGCTGGGCCGTTGCCGGACTCTGCATCGTAGCCGTGATCTGCGAGGAGCTGCACCTCGCCTTCCTGCTCCAACACGGCGACCTCGTCACGGGTAAGCCCGCCCCGAGCAGCGATCAGGTCCGGGCGTCGCTCCAGCGTGCGTCGAAGAGATTGCGCCAGACGCCACCGCGCCACGCTGCCGTGGTCTCCCGATCGCAGGACCTCGGGCACCCCCCAACCCCGGAAGACCGCCGGTCGCGTGTACTGGGGGTACTCCAGCACCCCCTCATGGAAGCTCTCCTCGTCGATCGACGCCTCGTTGCCGAGGGCTCCGGGCAAAAGTCGCGTCACCGCCTCGACGACGACGAGGGCCGGGAGCTCACCGCCGGAGAGGACGACGTCACCCACTGAGAGCTCCTCGTCGACGAGATGGTCGGAAACTCGCTGGTCCACCCCCTCGTAGCGACCGCACATGAGCGAGAAGCCGCCGCCAGAGGCGAGATCGCGCGCCACGGCGTGGTCGAAGCGCCGACCACCTGGGGAAAGGAGGAACAGCGGCCGTGGCAATCCCTCTTCGGCCTCGACGGCCTCGACCGCTGCGAAGAGGGGCTCGGGCATGAGCACCATCCCGGCGCCTCCGCCGAAGGGAGCGTCGTCCACCGAGCGTCGGGGGTCGTTGGCGCCGGCACGCAGGTCCCGAACCCGCAGGTCCAACACGCCAGCGCTCCGCGCCCTCCCGAGCACGCTCGCCCGGCAATAGCCCTCGACGAGGTCGGGAAAGATCGTGAAGACGTCGATGCGCACGCGCCTCAGTCGACGAGGCCGTCGGGAACGTCGACCGTGAGCTGGACACCCGGCTCGAAGGCGGTGACGAACCGAAGAGGCACGAGCGTCCCGTTCCCGAGCACAAGGAGATCGCTCGCCGGATTCAGCTCGAGGGCCGACACCGTGCCGACGTCGCGACCTGTCGAGGTGACGACCCTCGCGCCGACCAGCTCGTGCGCCCAGAGGGCGCCCTCCACGCGCAGCGCCGGT
>JAJYGM010000733.1 GCA_021785095.1 Actinomycetes bacterium | reverse complement strand
TCCCTTTCCCGGGTGCCTCTCTCTTATCCCTTCGCCCTGTAGAAATCCATGACGAGCAGGACGCCCTGACGGCGTGAGAGAAAGCCGCCGACGAGAGCGGGGTCGCGCTCTACGAGTTGGACCCGCGCTGGCCGTGAGCCCCTGCCGGCACGATCTCTGAGCGCTCCGCCCGCAGCATCTCCAGGAACGCCGCTGTGGGCGCAGAGAGCGGGAAGCCGCGCCTCGTCGCGATGCCGATGTTCCGCGAGATCGACAGCCCCCTCACCGGTAGAGGTTGCACGCGCGCCACGGCGGACAAGCTCAACCGGCTGACGAAGGCGAGGCTGCCGGTCGCGAGGACCATCTGCAAGATCGTCGGGATCGACCTGAGCTCCATGGCGACCTCCATCTCGACCCCGGCCTCACGAAGGCGTGCGTCGATCACCTGCCGGATGGCACTGCCCGGCTCGAAGGCGATGAGCGGCTGCTTGTCGAGGTCGGCCGGCCGGACCCCGCCAGGCCGACCCGCGAGGACGTGATCGGGAGAGGCAACGAGCACGACCTCGTCGGAAAGGAGCTCCGCCACGTCGATCTCCCGCAGCGACACGGGCAAGGTCACGAAACCGACCTCGACCGCTCCGGAGGCAACATCGGAGGCGACCTCCAGGCTTCCTGCCTCCTTCACAAAGAAACGAATCCCCCCGTACCTCGCCCGGAACCCCGCGATCGCCGCCGGCAGCAGGTACGACGTGACGGTCGCGCCGCCTCCGAGCCTGATGCTGCCGTGCTCGAGGCCGAGGTGCTCGGCGACATCTCGGCGCAGCCGCTCGTATAGGGCGACGATCCGGCGCCCGTGCTCGACGGCCTGCCGCCCGACCTCGGTCAGCTCGACACCGTGGCGCCCGCGCACGAACAGCTCCGCGCCGAGGTCCGACTCGAGCTGTTGGAGCCGTCGGGACAGCGCTGACTGGCTCACATGGATCCGCTCCGCAGCCGCCGTGATCGTGCCTGCCTCCTCGACCGCCAGCAGCGACTGGAGGAGGACGAGATCCATTCATGTGTTCTTAGCATGGAATAGATGCAAACTATGCGCTGGACACAACCTCAGACCGGCCGTACGGTCACGACATGCTCGACGAGTACCGATCACACGAGACTGAGCGGGCCGCGCTCGGCATCCCGCCCCTGCCTCTCTCGGCCGGACAGGTTGAGGAAGTTGTCGCGAGGTTGAGCACGATCTCAACCGGTCCGGACGGCGAGGACGCCGAGCTGCTCGCCCTGCTCACCCACCGCGTCTCGCCGGGCGTGGGCGAACCAGCGCGCGTGAAGGCCGAGTGGCTGGCAGCAATCGCACGAGGCGATCGGCACTGCCCGCGCCTCACGCGGGAAGAGGCCGTCGTGCTGCTCGGCACGATGGTCGGCGGCTACAACGTCCCGGCGCTCGTCGAGCTCCTCGACGACGGCGAGCTCAAAGCTGGCGCCGCCCGCCAGCTCGCGGCGACGTTGCTCGTCTACGGAGCGTTCCACGACGTCGTGGCGAAGGTCCGTGAGGGCAACGAGAGAGCGCGGGAGGTCCTGCGCTCCTGGGCGGACATGTCTTGGCTCGCGGGCCGTCCGGCACTCCCGGACGCGGTCCACCTCACGGTCTTCAAGGTCGACGGCGAGACGACCACCGACGACCTCTCCCCCGCCACCCACGCCTGGTCGCGAGCCGACATCCCGCTGCACGCGACATCCCTCCTGCTCAACCGGATGGGCGAGGGCACCGCGATCGCGGAGCTCGACCGGCTGAAGGGGAACGGCCGCCCGATCGCCTTCGTCGGTGACGTCCTCGGGACTGGTTCGTCCCGGAAGAGCTCCGTCAACTCGCTCCTCTGGCACATCGGCAACGACATCCCGTTCGTGCCGAACAAGCGGCAGGGTGGCGTCGTCATCGCGACGCGGATCGCACCGATCTTCCGTGACACGCTGCGTGACTCGGGCGCTCTCGCCATCGAGGCCGACGCCGCCACGGTCGCTGCGCTCGAGACGGGCGACCACATCGTCCTGCGACCCCGTCAAGGCCGGGTGGACACAGGCTCGGGAGACCTGCTCGGCCGCTTCGATGCCGGCGGCGGCACCGGCGGCACTGATGCTCTGGATGCAGTGCGCGCGGGCGGACGGATCCCGCTCATCATCGGACGGATGCTCGCCCGAAAGGCTCTCCTCGCGCTCGGCGTCGCGACCGAGAGGTCACCGGCCACGCCAGCCGGGGCCGGGCGGCGTGCCGGCTACACCCTCGCCCAGAAGATCGTGGGGAAGGCCTGCGGCGTCGACGGCATCACGCCCGGGACGTACTGCGAGCCGGTGGTGTCGACCGTCGGCAGCCAGGACACGACGGGGCCGATGAACCGGAGCGAGCTCGAGGACCTCGCTTGCCTGGGTTTCGGAGCAGACCTCGTCCTCCAGACGTTCTGCCACACCGTCGCCTACCCGAGAGTCTCCGACATCGAGACGCAGAGGACGCTGCCCGAGTTCATGGGGAGCCGCGGCGCCGTCGTCCTGCGTCCGGGAGACGGCATCATCCACAGCTGGCTGAACCGGCTGCTGCTGCCCGACGAGGTTGGGACGGGGAGCGACTCCCACACGAGGTTCCCGCTCGGCATCTCCTTCCCGGCCGGGTCCGGTCTCGTGGCCTTTGCCGCCGCCATGGGCGTCATTCCCTTGACGATGCCCGAGTCGGTCCTCATCCGAATCGTCGGAGAGAGACAGCCCGGCGTCACCGTGCGCGACCTCGTGAACGCCGTCCCGTTCGAGGCCCACCGTCAGGGACTGCTCGATCTCGACCCGGCACGGGGCCGCAACCCGTTCAACGGGCGCATCATCGAGATCGAGGGCCTCGAGGACCTCACGGTCGCCGAGGCGTTCGAGCTCGCCGACTCGTCCGCCGAACGATCTGCGGCAGCGTGCACCATCGCCCTCTCGGAGGCGACGGTGCGTGACCACCTGAGCCAGAGCGTCACCCTCATCCGGCAGCTCCTGGAAGCGGGCTACCGCGGCCGTGAGGCGCTCGAGCGGAGAGCCGACGCGATGCAGCGGTGGCTCGAGAGCCCGATGCTGCTCCGAGCAGATGCCGGCGCCCGTTACGCGGCGACCATCGAGATCGACGCCGCCGCGATCACCGAGCCCCTCGTCGCCTGCCCAGGCAACCCGGATGACGTGCGGCCGCTCTCCCAGCTCGCCGGCGTTGCGGTCGACGAGGTCTTCGTCGGCTCCTGCATGACCCATCTCGACCAGTTCCGACATGCCGGCCGGCTCCTCTCGGAGGTGACAGAGCCTGTCCCGGTGACGCTGTGGATCGCTCCGCCGACTCGCATGGTGGAGGAGCAGCTGCGTGCCGACGGCTACTACAGCGTGTTCGGCAGGACCGGTGCCCGCACCGAGATCCCGGGCTGCTCGCTCTGCATGGGCAACCAGGCC
>JAJYGM010000159.1 GCA_021785095.1 Actinomycetes bacterium | reverse complement strand
GGTGCGCGCGTTCCACGCCCAGCTGCCCGGCTACGCGCCAGCCCCGCTCGTCGAGCTGGCCGAGCTCGCCGCGGAGCTCGAGATCGGGCGCCTCTGGGTCAAGGCGGAGACCGACCGCTTCGGCCTCCCGTCCTTCAAGATCCTGGGGGCATCCTGGGCGGTCCACCGGGCCGTCGCCGAGCGGTGCGGGCTCGGGGAGGATACAGACCTGGCCGCGCTCTCGGCTGCGCTGCCGGGCACACCGCTGCGCACGCTGCTCGCCGCGACGGACGGCAACCACGGTCGGGCGGTGGCCCGCATGGCGAGGCTTCTCGGTCTGGGCGCGCGCATCTTCGTCCCCGTCGGGACGGCGGAGGCGCGCATCCGGGCGATCGAGGGCGAGGGCGCGGCGGTCGTCGTCGTCGACGGCGACTACGACGACGCGGTCGCGCGCGCGGCGGCAGACGAGGACGCCGCGTCGCTGGTGGTCTCGGACACCTCCTGGCCCGGCTACGAGCGGATCCCGTCCTGGGTGAGCGAGGGCTACGAGACGATCCTCGCCGAGGCGGACCTCGGCCTCGAGGCCCGTGGCGCTCCCGAACCCACGGTGGTCGTGGTGCCCACCGGGGTGGGGGCGCTCGCCGCGGCGGTGCTGCGCCACTACCGCGGCGAGGAGCGCCGGCAGGGGCCGGCAGCGAACGTCGTCACCGTCGAGCCCGAGCGGGCGGCCTGCGTCCTCCGGTCGCTGCGGGCCGGCGAGCCCGTGCGGGTCCCGGGACCGCACCCATCCATCATGGCCGGGCTGAACTGCGGCACCCCCTCGCGCGTCGCGTGGCCGCTGCTGCGAGCGGGGGTGAGCGTCGCCGTCTCGATCGCCGACGACGCAGCCTGCTGGGCGATGCGCCGCCTGGCAGGGGCCGGCATCGAGGTCGGAGAGACCGGGGCGGCGGCACTGGGAGGCCTCGCGGCACTCCTCGCATCGGGAGACGAGGCTGCGAAGCGCCGAGCGGGGCTCGCCCCGACCGCGAACGTGCTCGTGCTCGCGACGGAGGGCCCGACCGACCCGGCCCGCTACGAGGAGATCGTCGGCCGCCCTCCCTCGGTCGGTGCTCGGCGGCCGGACGACTCGGCTGGCCCGGCGCGCGCAGGCGGCTCGACGGGCTCCGGGGGCTAGGCCGGATGCGCCCCCCGCCCCCGCTGTCCGTCCGGGACGTCCTCGAGCTCCCCGCGATGCGGGGCGCCGTGTTGCTCGCCGGCGAGTCGGGGCTCGACCGGGCGGTGACGGGGGTGAACATCGTCGAGGTCCCCGAGGTCTCGCGCTGGCTCCGCGGGGGTGAGATCCTCTTCAGCGCCGGTTTTGCCTGGCGGAACGAACCGGCGCAGCTGCCCGACGCCCTCCGGACGCTGGACGCGATGGGGGTGTCGGCGCTCGTGCTCAAGCTCGGCACCTACCTCACGACAGTCCCGCCCCCTGCGACGGCGGTCGCCGACGAGCTGGGGCTGCCGCTCGTGCGCCTCCCCGAGCGTGTCGCGTACATGGACGTGATCGACCCGCTCACGGACCTGCTCCGCGAGCACCCGCTCGGGACGCTCCAGCGGATCTCCGGCATCGAGCAGGAGTTGCTCGCCCCGGGCCTGGACGAGCAGTCGATCGAGCACGTCGCCGGGGTGCTGGCCTGCCAGCTCGGGAACCCGGTGTGCGTCGTCAACCTCGTCGACGAGGTCGTCGTCTCTGCGGAGGAGAGCGGTCGAGCGAGCACGGACCCGCTCGGCTCGGCGTGCGGGCCTGCGAGCGGCCTGGTCGACGTGCTGGAGCTGGGCGGCACGACACGGCTCACCCGAGTGCCCGCACGTCGCCCCCTCGGGGAGGGCGTCGTCGGCCTGTGCGTCGCGCTGCTGGTCGGTCGCGAGGTGCGCGGCGCCGTCGCCGTCGTGGAGGCGCACGGCTCGCTCGACGACTTCGCCTCGTTCGCGCTCACCCACGCCGCGCAGGTCGTCTCGTTCCTGCTCCTCAAGCGGCTCGCGAGCCTCGAGGGTCGGGGAGCGGCGATGTCCTTCCTCGTCGACTCCCTGCTCCGGGACGAGCTCCCGAGCGAGGAGGCGGTGGAGCGCGCCCTCGTCCTCGGGCTGCGCCTCGCCCGGCCCTGCGCGGCGTTGGTCGTCGGCGGGGGCGCGCGGGGCGAGCGAGGGCGAGCCGGGGGAGTGGCCGGCGGGGCGGCGCAGGCGGACGGGTTGCGCCGAGCGCTCTCCAAGGCCCTCGGGGGTGAGCCGCACGCGCTCGCGCTCGAGGGCGAGACGGTCACGGTGCTCGTCCAGGCGGACGCCCCCGACTCCGACGACGCGCTCGGCACGCTCGGAGAACGGCTGCTCTCGGCAGCGACCGAGGAGGGCTGGCGCGCCCCGGGTGTCGGCATCGGCTCGCCCCGGTCCGGCCTGGAGGGCCTTCGCCGCTCGCGAGCAGAGGCGCTCCTCGCCTACCAGGCCTGCCAGCGCCGGGGTGGTGGTCGGGCGCTGCGCTTCGCGAGCCTCGGCGTCGAGCGCATCCTCGCCCAGATACCGCCGAGCGCACTCACGCTCGAGTACGTCCGCGCGACCCTCGGGGCGCTCGAGGACCAGCCCGAGCTGCTCCGGACCCTGCAGGTGTTCGTGGAGACCGGCGGGCGCAAGCTCGAGACCGCCCGGCGCATCCCGCTCCACCGCTCGACCCTCGAGTACCGCCTGGACAAGATTGCCAACCTCCTCGGCGTCGACCTGTCGCTGCCCGAGCGCCAGTACGAGCTCTGGCTCGCCCTTCGGCTGCGCCAGGCGCTCGGGGTGGCCCGGCCGGCGAGGGACGCTGGTGCCGCGGGGCGCGGGTAGGGCGCGATGGGCACGAACGTGCGAACGGTGACCCACGAGCTGCTCGACGCGCTCAGGCTGCGAACGCTGTTCGGGAACCCCGGCTCCACGGAGCTCGGCTTCCTCCAGGAGCTGCCGACCGACTTCCGCTACGTCCTCGGGCTCCACGAGGCGGCTGCCGTCGCCATGGCCGACGGCTACGCCCAGGCGAGAAACGGCGCGGCGCTGGTGAACCTGCACAGTGCGTCCGGGCTCGGCAACGCGATGGGCTCGCTCGTGAACGCGTTCCACAACCGCGCGCCCCTGGTGGTCGTGGTGGGCCAGCAGGACCGCCGCCATCTCGCGAGTGAGCCCTACCTCTTCGCCCGCTCGGTCGAGCTGGCGAGGCCCTACGTCAAGTGGGCGACCGAGCCGCCCCGGGCCAGCGACGTCCCCGGGGCGATCCTCCGCGCCCATCAGCTCGCCCTCACGGCCCCACAGGGACCGACGCTCGTCTCGGTTCCCGCAAGTGACTGGGACGAGCCCTCGTCCTCGCCACCGCCGCCGACCCCGCCGCCGGCCCGGGTCGAGCCCGGAGCGGCCGGGATCGATGCCCTGCGCGACCTGCTGGCAGAGGCAGCGCATCCGG
>JAJYGM010000785.1 GCA_021785095.1 Actinomycetes bacterium | reverse complement strand
GAGCCGCGTCGGACCTCCGCCCAGCAGCTGCACGCCCGGAGGAACGCCTTCGGGCTCCTCGCCGACCGAGACCGCGACCGCTCGGGCGAGCTCGTCCACCAGCATCGACGAATCGCGCCCAGGAGACCCGCCCAGGGACCCCAGCTCGTCAGCCACGACGAGGACGAGCGAGCCGGTGACCCCTTGATCGGCGAGCACGCCCGCGGCGAACCGTGCCGAGTCCGACTTGTCGGCGAGCGCGATCTCGACGTGGTCCACGTCGATGCGCACACGGGAGTGCTCGAGCCCGGCCCGGCTTCCCGCGCGCCGCACGAGCTCGCCGAGGCCATCCAACCCCGAGATGCCCGCCTGTTCGAGACGCGCCTGCGCCGCGGGCAGCATCTCGGCCACCTCCGCCTTCTGCGGATCCGGCCGATCGGCGTCTGGGGTCACGTCGATCCGGCGGCGGTTCGAACCTCCACCAGCCACCTTCGCCACGAGGCCCTTCGCATCGAGCTCGGCGACGACGAGTGCCGCCGCGCGGTCGAGCGCAGCCGCCTCTCCCGGTGTCGGAGGTCGGCGAAGGACGGGACGGAGCCCGCGGGAAGTCGCCGTGAAGACCTCCTCCCCATGGTCCGCGCACAGGTAGAGACGACCCGGACCGGACGGTCTCGCTCGGAGCTGGCCGTCGACGTCGCCCGCGGACGCCTCGCTCACCACGAACACATAGGCGCCTCGGCGGCAGAGGGATTCGACACGCTCGCGCAGCCCGCGCGCGTCGCCGACGCGGTCGCGTACGGCGGTGCCCTCCCAGTCGAAGAGGATCCCTTCGAACGTCGCGTCGAGGGTCTCCGCGACCGTCATGCGACCGGCGCACGATCGCGCACCCGCGTCCCGGCGACGGCGGGAATGCGGAGATGGAGCACGGGCCTCAAGAGCGGGCGTCCATGGCGCGAAGCTCGGACCTGCCGTCCCGTCTCCCCTGCCTCCTGGAGATCAGGCGACGGGAAGGGCGCTGTCGCGGTGGGCGTGGGCGATCTCGGAGGAGATCGGGCGGCTCAGGTCTGCGAGGTCCCTCGCCAAGTCGACGAGCAGGTCGTCGATCGTGACCATGCCGACGAACTGTCCGTCACGGACGACCGCGAGGCGCCGGATCCCGTGGGTCCCGAAGAGGGCGAACGCCTCGTGGACGTCTGCGTCGGCGTCGATCGAGACGACCGGTGAGCTCATGACGGCGTCGACACGGGCGTCGGGCGGGGTGCCCCTGGCGAGCACACGCCGTACGAGGTCGCGATCGGTCAGGATCCCGCGAAGCCTCGCTCCCTCGACGACCGCAAGCGCCCCGACACCGGTGTGCTCCATGACCTGCGCGGCCTCACTGGCGGTCTGCTCGGGCCGTACGCCGATGCCCGAACGGCGAATCGCATCGATCGTTCGCATGGTTGTCCTCCACTTCAGTCGGGGTCTTCAGGCCCTCAGGCTCCGGTGTGCTCCAAGTGGTCGATCGTGGCGTCGGAGCCAGGGAAAAAGAGCGTCTCGTGGCCGCTGTCGCTCCAACGCACGAGGTACGGAGGGCCGCCATCCGGGCCGTGGATCTCGATCACCTCGCAGTCCCGAACGGGTTGGTCGACCCGGTGGCCCTTGATCACGATCCGATCGCCGATGTGTGCATGCACGGAATTCTCCTTCCTCCTCGCCTCAGCTCCTCACCTCATCTCCCGGCTCCTCACGAGAGGAGCCCACAGAGCTCATAGCCGACGCGGCGGTACGAGCCGGCACCTGCCATCTCCTCGTGCAGGTCCTCGGCCGTCTTGGCGAGGCGCGCCCGTCCGATGATGACGTTGACCTCGCCGGCCATCTCCATCGGGACTGCGCCCAGCTCGAGCGCCATCGCACCTCCTGGTTCGCGCGTCTCGCGCCTGTCCGCCTTTGCAGGAGCACGAGGCCATCGTCCGACTGGCGCGCTGCCTGGCGACAGGGCCGAACGTCACACTTCTCAACCTGGCGCGCACGTTCCTGGCCTCGGAACGTCTGGAGCGACCTGGTGATGAGTTGGGCGCCTGATACCCTCATGGGTATCTGGCAACGACGACGGGAGGTACCGGCATGTGCCATGCCGTGAGATGCAGGACGTGCGGGAAGACGACGTGGGCCGGATGCGGCCAGCACGTCGACCAGGTGATGCGAAGGGTCCCCACGTCCCAGCGCTGCCCCGGCCACCCCAAGGCGGACGGCGAACGGCGGTCGGTGCTGCGGCGCCTGTTCTCTCGCTCCTGAGGTAGGCGGGCTTCTCTCGCCTCCCTTTCCCCTCTCGGCTCTCCCTGCGCTCGCTGGACGGCGCCCCCAGCTCCCCGGATCGGGCCGAAGCGGGAATTCAGACCGCAAGGAGAAGGGTCGTCGAGCGGCGGGCGTGGGTCACGCTGTCGACCGCGCCGGCGAGGAGCGGGCCGTGGGTGGCCACGACGGCAAGGTCTTGGGCCGCGGCGTGCGACTGGAGGATCCGCGCCACGGAGCCCTTCGACGAGCAGGCCAAGATCCCGATGGCCGGTTCGACGCCGCCCATT
Source organism: Actinomycetes bacterium (assembly GCA_021785095.1). The sequence continues at coordinate 908 of JAJYGM010000785.1, read as the reverse complement.
GCGCGCTGTCCCGTTTCCGGGACCCTGCCGCCGGTTGTCGGGGACGAGCCCACCGTGCTCTCAGCATCGGCGGCGATCCGAGCGCCCGCACCGGGCCGTTGGTACCGTGGCGTCGGTACGGGATCGCCCTCCCGGAGCGTCACCTCAAGACCCCAGAAGCCGTTCCTTGGTCTATCGGCCCTGGTGCCGGGATCCGCCCTCGGGAAAGGTGGTAGGGAGGCGGTGCCGATGTTCCAAGATCGCATCGACGCGGGCCGACGACTCGCCGCACGGCTCGCCCAGCTGCGTGGCGAGGACGTGGTGGTGCTGGGCCTTCCCCGAGGTGGGGTCCCGGTGGCGTACGAGGTCGCCAGCGCCCTCGGCGCGCCGCTCGACGTCGTCATCGTCCGCAAGCTCGGCGTGCCGTTCCAGCCGGAGCTGGGCATGGGGGCCATCGGCGAGGGGGGAGTGCGCGTGCTCGACCACGACGTCGTCGACCACGCAGGCGTGACCGAAGCCGAGGCCGCGGCCGTCGAAGCACGCGAGCGGGCCGAGCTGGAACGGCGAGCTCGGCGCTTCCGCGGCGTCCACCCGCCGGTCCCGCTCGCAGGGTGCACGGCGCTCGTCGTCGACGACGGGATCGCGACGGGATCCACCGCGCGGGCGGCCTGCAAGATCGCCCGCGCCCAGGGTGCAGCCAAGGTCGTCCTCGCCGTGCCGGTCGCGCCGCGCGGCTGGGAATCGCGGTTCGGCTCCGACGCCGACATGCTGGTCAGCCTCGCCACCCCTGAGTCGTTCTTCGCCATCGGCCAGTTCTACGAGGATTTCTCCCAGACCACCGACCAAGAGGTAATGGACTGTCTCGAGCGAGCGCGCCTCGACACGTCGGTGGCCACGGCGCCTTGCGCCGCAAGCCAGGACCCGCCGGC
>JAJYGM010000004.1:553-3454 GCA_021785095.1 Actinomycetes bacterium | reverse complement strand
AGCGCCGCGAGCGTCCGGGCCTAGGCCAGGGCCTCTGCCACGACGGCGCCGAGCGCTCCTCGCGTAGCCGAACGTGCCCATGACCAGCATGACGGCCGCCACGACGGCGAGCGCGATCCAAAGGGCGATCACGAACCGGCGAGCCTACCGGGGCGATGGCAGGTGACCGGCGCCCCAACGTGGCACGGGGTCAGCCGACGGGGTCAGCCGACGGGGTCAGCCGACGGGCTCCGCCTCGGCGTGCGCACGCTGGCTCACGACCTGGGACGACCCGCCCGGCGCCATCGTGACCCCGTAGAGCGCGTCAGCGGCCTCCATGGTCCGCTTCTGGTGGCTGACGACGATCAGCTGCGCCTCATCCCTGAACTCGCGGATCAGTCCGAGGAACCGGTGCAGGTTCACGTCGTCGAGCGCCGCCTCGACCTCGTCCATGAGGTAGAACGGCGAAGGTCGGCTGCGGAACACCGCGAAGAGGAAGGCCAGCGCGACCATCGAGCGCTCCCCGCCCGAGAGGAGGGACACGCGCCGGACGTTGCGCCCCGCAGGTCGCACCTCGATCTCGACGCCCGTGTTGAGCACGTCCGAGGGGTCGGTCAGGCTGAGGCGGCCGGTGCCTCCCGGGAACAAGCTCGCCACGAACGCCGAGAAGTGCTCGTTCACGTCGCTCACCGCCGCGGTGAACTCGTCTGCGATCTCGCGGTCGAGTGAGCGCACGACTTCGTGCAGCTGACGGCGGGCGGCGCGAACGTCCTCCATCTGGGTGTCGAGCTCCCGATAGCGCTCCTCGAGTGCAGAGAGCTCGTCCAGCGCGAGTGGGTTCACCGGCCCGAGCGAGGCGAGGCGAGCCGCGAGCGCGCTCGCATGTGCAGCCGCCGTCACGCCCTCGGGCACGTCGGGCATCGGCGCGGACCTCGCTTCGTCCGGGGTGACGCCGAGCTCGTGCTCGATCATCTCGGCCAGATTGTCCGCCCGCAGGGAGGCCTCTGCCGCTTCGCGGTCCACGGCACGCGCCCGCTCGCGAGCGGACATCTGGCGCTGCTCCAGGGCCGAGCGTTGCGCGCGGATGGACTCCATCCTTGCCGCGCCCGCGCGGAGGCGCTCGGACTGGTCGGCGTAGGCGCGGCGGAGCGCAACGAGCACCGCGTCGAGCTGGTCCTGCTCGCGCCGGACCAGGTGCTGCAGTCTCTCGAGCGCCACTCCCTCGAGCTCCAGGCGCCGACGGCGCCGGGCCGCGACCTCGCGCTCCTCGGCGTGGCCGAAGAGCCGCCGCTCGACCTCGCGCTGACGCGCCGACAGCACGCGACGACGCTCGGCGACGCTCGCGCGCCGCACGTCGAGGGCGTGGCGCTGCACGTCGAGCTCGCGCCTCAGTGTCGCCAGCCTCTCCGCGACGGCGGCGGCCTCCGCAGCGCGTGCCGCGGCAGCGGACGCCTGCGATTGCGCGTCCAAGAGGGCCAGCTCGAGGCTGGCGAGCTCCTCGCGGTCCGACTCGAGCTTGGACAGCAGCGAGGGGCGGGCCCCGCCCCCCTCCTCGAGCTCCGAGACGACGCGGACACGCCCCTCGTCCAAGCGGCGTCGCTCCGCAACCGCGGCGGCGCGCGTCGCCTCGTGACGATCGTACGCCCTCGTCGCATCGCGGGCACGGGAGGCCGCTGCGTCGAGCGCCCGTCGCGCCTCGACAAGAGCTGCGCTCGCGCCTTCGGCGCGGGCAGCGGAGTCGGCTGCACGCCGCTCAGCATCTTCGACCGCTGCCGCGGTGACGATGCCGGAGGAGGAGCGCACTCGCCATCCCGAAGCCGAGAACCGGTCGCCGTGCGGGGTCACGACGACCAGGTCGGGACGCTCCAGCGCGAGGTCGAGCGCGGCCTCCCAGCCCTCGACTCGAACCGCTCGACCGACGAGCGTGTCGAGGACGTCGTCGACGTCGACGCCCATCGAGCGGCGCACGCGTACGTGCGGTCGAAGACGACGCGCGCCGGCGGGCACGTCGAGAGACACACCCCGAGATCCTTCCGTCCGCAGGACAGCCCCCGCCGGGAGCAACGCCCCGGTCGCGCCTCGGCCGTGAAGCCGCGCCAGGGCGGCGTGCGCCCCGTCTCGGCCAGACACGACGACGGCGGACACCGCCGCACCTGCGGCAGCCTCGAACGCGGCCTCCCAGCCGGCATCGATCTCGACGAGGTCCACGAGGGAGCCGATGACCCCTTCGACGTCGGACAGCAGCTCCCTACCGCCTGCGCCCTCGAGCTCGTGGAGCGCTCGTGCCAGCGCCTCGGCGCGTGCAGCGGCACGGTGGTGTTCCTGGTCCGCCGCTCGGGCCGCGTCCTCGGCAGACGTCGCAGCGGCGCGCGCGGCCACGTGCAGCTGCTCCGCCTCTGTCACCGCTGCGCCGAGCCGCTCCGCTTCCTCGTCGAGCGAGGCACGGCGCGCGTCGAGCTCCTCGATCGACGAGTCCAGCCGCTGCGCACGGGCCTCCACCGACGCCAGGCGTTCGCCAAGCCTCGCGATCTCACGTTCGTCCTGCTCCACGGCGCGCTCTTGGAGCTCCACGCGCCTGCGCAGCTCGTCGACCGCCTTGGCCGACGCGTCCAGCTGGCTACCGTCGCCCCACCGGAGCCGGTGTGCGTCCTCCTCTGCCGAGAGCGCCGCGGCACGCCGAGCGATCTCGTCCAGCTCCGGGACGAGGGCGATCTCGTCGCGGTCGACCTCGAGAAGCTCTTCCGCGAGGCGCGCCGCCTCGGTCTCGAGCGTCGACACGACGTCGACGTCTGCCGCGGCATCGAGCGCCTGCGCGAGCGCTTTGGCTCGCGCGCGCAGCAGGTTCGCCGTCCCCTTCGCCCGTTCGACGAGGGCTTGAACACGTGCGAGGGCCCCCGCGAGATCTTCTTCGCGGCTCGAGGA
>JAJYGM010000004.1:0-543 GCA_021785095.1 Actinomycetes bacterium | reverse complement strand
CGTCGTGGCCGCCGCCTGCGCGTCCAGGGCGTCCAGGGCGTCGTGGAGCTGATGCTCTTGCTCGGCGAGCTCGGAGAGGTGAGCGGCCGCCTGCGCCTTGCGCGCGCCGACGGCGACCAGCTCTGCGCCCGCAAGGTGCACGCGTAGCCGGTGCAGCTCCGAGGCGATCGACGCGTGCGAACGGGCTGCAGCCGCCTGCCGTTCGAGCGGCCGGATCTGGCGGCGAAGCTCCCTCACCAGGTCACCGAGCCGTTCGAGGTTCTCCTGCGTCGCTGCGAGCCTCCGCTCGGCGCGCTCGCGGCGCCTCCGGTGCTTCAGGACGCCAGCAGCCTCCTCGATGACGGCACGCCGATCCTCGGGACGTGCGGTCAGCACGGTGTCGAGCTGGTTCTGCCCGATGATCATGTGCTGCTGGCGCCCGACGCCGGAGTCGTTGAGCAGGTCTTGGACATCGAGGAGCCGACAGGGCGTGCCGTTGATGGCGTACTCGCTGTCGCCCGAGCGGAACAGCGTGCGCGTGATGGTGACCTCGGCCATGGGGAC
>JAJYGM010000629.1 GCA_021785095.1 Actinomycetes bacterium | reverse complement strand
CGTCGAGTCGGCGTAGGCGACGATCTCGGCCTTCGTGAGCCCGTAGTTGGAGGCGTACTGCTCCATGAGGATCGCTCGCGCCTCGCCCGTCGGCGGAGCAGCGATCATCTCGCCCGTGAACAGGCCGTCCTCCTCCCCGAGGCTCGCGGCGACGATGTCGTCGAAGAGCGGACGGAGCGGTTCGACGATGAAGTCGAGTGCGCCGGTGATGAGCACTGTGTGGTGGCCGAGGAGGCGGTGTCGGCGGACGCGTGCGAGCGCGTCGGGGAAGGCGCGAAGGGCGAGCAGGTCGCTCCACAGTTCCTCCCCGTCCCGCCTGAGCCGATCGGCGGGCGCGCCTTCGTACCTGCGATAGAAGGAGCGTAGGAAGTCGCCGCGGTCGCGGCGGTCGAGCGACAGCAGTTGCGGTGCCTCCGCCAGCAGCTCGGCGACGACTCTCGCTCGCTCGGACTGGTCGACGTGGCGCGTTGCCAGCCAGGCGTAGCTCTCGACTACGTTCGAGGCGATCAAGGTGTTCTCGAGGTCGAAGACTGCGAGCCGCGGCTCGGGGGCGAGGATGGTCCTCGTCGCTCTCTCCTCCCGGCTGGCGAGGGTCCGTTTCCCGGGTGAGGTCCTCACGCGGGCGTGCTCCACGATCGAGGGCAGGTGCACGTCCTGCACATAGTGCTTCCAGTCGAGGGTCGCCGGATCGAAGCAGAACTCTGCTCTGTCAGCAGGGTCGAGGGCGTCGGAGAGCGCGAGCGTGCGGTCTATGCGGAACCGAGCTTCGGTCTCCGCGTAGGCGCCGTACAGCTCGACGTACTCGAGCGCCCGTTCGGCCTGCGATCGGCGTTCCTCGACCCGCGACACGAGCTCAGCCCGCTCGCCTCGGACGGGAAGCTGGTTCGCGAGCTTCTCCGCCGTCGTGAGGAGCTTCACCGCCCGCCGCAGCTGACCCTGCACCTTGCCCCGTCCGGGGAACTGCCACTTCGGGACGACGATGGGCTGGCCGCGATGGTCGTAGAGGGGATGCTCGGTGAACCACTCCCGGGTGAGCTCGACGAGCATGCCGTAGCGCAGTGGGTTCCGTGCCCCCGATGCGATCTGGTAGACGGACGGAGTGTCGTCCGTGTCCGGGCCGGCTGCGCAGACGGCGATGATCGTGGCGACGACGAAATCGACGGGCACGACGTCGACCGTGCCTTCCGGCACCCCGGGGAACTGGCTGAGGAGCCCTCTGGCGTAGGAGATGAAGACGGGTTCGGCCATCCGGAAGCCGCGGATCCATCCGGGCCTCGGTTGCGCGAGCGACGACTCGACGATGGACGGGCGCACAAAGGTGAGCGGGATGTCACGGCGCGTCTCGAGCAGCGCTCGCTCGCCGAGCGACTTCGTGAAGGCGTAGGCGTCGGGCCAGCCGAGCGCGCGAGCTCGGCTGCGACCGAGCTCGACGAGGCGGTCGGAGACCCAGTCCACGCGGAACCGCTCCGTGCGGTCCGCGAGGAGTGACGTGCCTGCGGCGCCGAGCTCGGCTCGGGCTCGCCGATGGAACTCGCGGAGGCGGTCCGGATGCCGGCTCTCGGCGTCGGTGTCGGACCTCGCCCGTCTCGCCGCCTCCACCTCCGCCCGCCAGTCAGGCATGGAGAGCCAGCGGCTCTCGGTGATGAGGTCCTCGGTCGCATCGCCCTTGTGGCCGCTGTTGACGTAGGCCGTCGAAACGGCGACGAGGTGGGGGAGTGGTGTGCCCGGCGCGTGCTCGTCGTGGACGTGCCGGATGGCCTCAGCCACCCTGGTCGGGCCGAGGAGGTTGACTTCGACAGCCCCATCGAGCGGCGCGTCGAAGCTCACGGTCGCGGCCGAGTGCACCACGATGTCGCAGCTGGCGAGCGTCGCTCGATCCGTGTCGTCGAGGCCGAGGTCGTCCCTTGTCACATCACCTGCGATCGAGGTGAGCCTCGTCGTGATCTCGTCGTCGAAGCGCTCACCGAGCTCGCGTCGGAGGCGGTCGAAGCAGTCGTTGCGGACGATCTCACGTCTCGTGCGGTCGGCTGCGCTCAGTCGTTGACCCGGTCGCACGAGGACAACCACTTCGCAGCCGGGTACGCAGCGGAGCAGCCGCTCCACGAGCGCTGTCCCCAAGAAACCGGTCGCGCCTGTCACGGCGATCCGCTTGCCCGCCAGCGCGTCGGCGATCACGGGCATGTGTTTACCACCGCTTCCGCGCAATCCGGCGAGATCGGTCCTGCCGGTGTCTGCCGCATCTGGCGATCCGTCAGCGACGGAGCCAGCTCGTGAGACGCGACTCCTTCTCCGGCTCCTGTTTCGCAGCCACTTTGGGAGCGCTCGCTCGGCGCGGCGCGGGGGGCGTGTAGCGCTTGGAAGCAGGAGGCGGCTTCCTCACCGCTGCGGCTGTGCGAGCGGCGCCGGCGGCGAGCGCGCGGCGGTCCGACTCGATCTTGGCGCTTGCGTCGCCGCGGCCGGTGCCAGCCGCGGCCCGGGTGCCACGCGGAGTTGCTGTGCCGCGAGATCCGCCAGCGGCGGCGCCTGCGGTAGTCCGTTGCTTGCGTGCCCGGAAGATGAGCCAGATGCCGGCGGCGAGGTACACGATGCCGAGCAGCCCGCCGCCGTAGGTGAACAGGCCGAGACCGGCGAGCAGCACGGTGAAGCCGACGAGCGAGCGGCGCTTGAGCCAGACGCCGATGAGGATTGCGACGCCGAGCAGCAGGTTCACGCCGAGCACGTATGGCGCGATGTGGTGGTAGTTGAGCGTGTCGAGCTGCGCCTGGTGTGCCGACACCTTCGGGCTCTTCGACGGCTTCACCACGAGGTGGCGCATCTGGAAGAACAGGACCACCCCGAGCACGAGCTGGAAGACACCGAGGAAGCCGGCGATCATCCTCTCCCGGCGGTCGACGTAGTTGACGCTCCGGGCTTCGGCTTCGGTACCGGTGGCGGGTTGTGCCCGCTGGCGAGGTTGGCGACCCGTCGAACGCGAGAGGCGGAGGGCGTCGAGGAAGCTCGGTGGCTTGTAGGGCTCGACGTCTTCCTCGTCGTCGGCCTCTTCGTAGCCCTCGTCAGTCTCGTTGCCGGCGAGCTCGTCCGCCGGGGCCGCGCCGCTAGTGGCGGAATCGTCCGACTCCGCCGCGGCGTGGGCTTCCGGTTCCCCCGTTGTCTCGTCAGGCATCCCCGACAGGCTACATGCGCAGCCCGTTTGACCCGAATTCGAGTGTCCGTGCAGGTCAGGCTGGTCTCACGACGCTAGAGATGAGGTGGCGGCCGCAGTAGAGTGTTCGTTCGCGGGCGTTTGGCTCAGATGGTTAGAGCGCAGCCTTCACACGGCTGAGGTCACAGGTTCGAGTCCTGTAACGCCCACTCCGTTGTCCCTGGTATGGGGCCTGAACGGTACCGTCGTCTCATTGCTCTTGTGTGAACGTGCGCGATTCGTGCGCGAGGGACGCAGCAGTTCGCCTGTACGACT
>JAJYGM010000256.1 GCA_021785095.1 Actinomycetes bacterium | reverse complement strand
CGGGCACGACCGCGGGCCCCGGGTGACGCGCGACCGCTGGCCGCGGGCCCCGCGCCAGGCGGCGAGCGCCGCGGGCCCCGCGCCGACTCTCGGTGCATCGGCGGCACGGAGCGCTGTCAGCGGTACCGCAGCTTCGACGCTCGCGCCGCCCGGCCCAACTCGAGCCGGCGCTCGCCGACCTGCGTCATGAAACGCCGTCCGCGTTCGGCACGCGCGAGCACGTCGGCCTGCCCCTGAGGGCGGGCGAGCATCCACGAGTGGCCGCCCGGCACCCACTGGACCGACGTGCGCGCGCAACGAGCGAACTCGTCCGCGGCGGAGATGCCGACGACGCGGTCGAACGAGCCCCACTCCGCGAGCATCGGGAGCCCCGCATCGGCCAGTGCGCGCACCTGGTCGCGGAGGTCGACGGTCATCAGCATGGCGCCGACCGGCAGCGTGAGGCCCAGGGTGCGGACCTTCCGGCGGACGGTGACCACGTCGCAGGGGACCGTGGCGATCATCCCCGCCAGCAGGTCGGGGACGTCGGCGACGAAGGACGCGAGCAGATCGGCGAACGGTGCCATGTTGGGCGAGACCACGCCGACCACGTTCTTGACCGGGCCGCGGCGGTCGCGCCACGCCGGCGTCGCGACGCCGTCGCGGTAGACGATGCCGAGTGCCTCATGAGGCCGGTCGTGGGCGTACTGGATCGCGACCGCGCCTCCCATGGAATGGCCGAGCAGGACCACCGGGCCGGTGTCCAGATGGTCGACCACGTAGGCGAGCTGCTCGGCGAGCGCGCCGACGGACACCTCGTGCCAGCCCAACGGGTCGCTGCCGCCGTACCCGGGAAGGCACGGGTTCACCACGCGCCAGCCGAGCTGCGCGGCGAGGTAGGCGCTCTCCCGCCAGTACATTCGCCCGCCAGCGAGGTAGCCGTGGACGTTCACCGCCCACACGGGGGGGCTCCCCGGTCCGGCGGGCCCGTGCGCGTCCTCGTTGTCCGAGACCGCGTAGTGGAGCGCACGCGTACCCACATGGAGGACGGCCGGGACCATCCGGACTCCCGGTCTTTTCCAGCACGCCCATCGGACTGGCGTCGCGACGGTGGTGGGCTGCCCGCTGTTCGAGACGCTGGAGGTCCTCTGGCCGGCCGGGCCGCGTGCGGGTTGGGTGCGACCCGTCACGTTGCGAGCGTGCTCAGGTGACGTCGCGGCGGAACGTCGTGAAGTAGCCGAGCACCGCGGTCCCCGTGCCCCACAGGACGAGCACGATCGCCCCGAGCCACCAGCTGAGCAGCGCACGGGCTGTCCCGCCCGCGCCGCCGCCCGGACCGCGCGCCGAGAGGCTGCCTGCGAGCGCCTGCGTCGCGCGTGTGGGGAGGAAGTTCACGTCCATGTGGGCGAGGGAGCTGAAGATCGCCACGATGATGGGCTCGAGGACGAGGCTGAGCCCCAAGGCGAGGATCACGCCGGCGATCTGGTTGCGCACCAGGGTGCCGATGCCCATCCCGTAGATGGCGAGGAGGACGTACGCGGCGAGCATCCCCGGCATCACCGGGCCGACCTGGCTGAAGAGGTGCGAGGGCGATCCCCCTTCGGCGACGAGGAGGGGGATGCCCATGGCCCCGATCATCACGAAGGACACCACCGCCATGAGCAGTCCCCAGACGGCCGAGGCGAGCACCTTGGCGACGAGGACGTCCGGGCGGCGCGGGTGGATCAGCAGGGTCGCGGTGAGGATCCGGTGGCGGTACTCCGTCGTGATGCAGAGCACGCCGAGGACCGGAGCCATCACGATCGCCGCCGTGTACCCCGCACCCATGAGGCGCCGCAACTGGGTCGTGGTCGTCGGCGCGGTGAAGTGCACGATGCCGTGGTGGCCCACGATGAACGAGGTCGTGACGCCGAGCCCGGTCAGCAGGACCACGATCGCGAAGCACACCCACGGGCCGGGCGTGGTGCGGAGCTTGAAGAGCTCGGCGCGCACGAGGCGCGGCATGGTTGTCATCGGGTCACCGCCGGCACAGGTTGGTCATCGGTGGTCATCGATGTGGTGAGCTCGAGGAACAGGCTCTCGAGGTCCTGGCTCACCTGGACCAGCTCGTGCACGACGACGCCGTTCGTGGCGATGAGCGGCCCCAGCGCTTCCGGCGTCGCCCCGTCGACGAGGAGAGCGTCGCCTCCGAGCTGCCTCGGTGCGAACCCGGCCCTGCGCGCGATCTCGCTCAACCGGTCTACCTCGGGGGTGCGCACCCGCATCGACGACTGCGCCCGGGTCGTGAGGATCGAAAGAGGCCCCTGAGCGCGCAGCCGCCCCTTCGACACGATCACCACGTCGTCCACCGTCTGCGCCATCTCGGCGAGGAGGTGGGAGGACACGAGGATCGTCCGCCCGTCTGCCGCGAGGTGCCGGAGGAGGTCGCGCAACCACGCGATCCCCTGGGGGTCGAGCCCGTTCGACGGCTCGTCGAGGATCAGGACGCTCGGGTCGCCGAGGAGCGCGCCCGCGAGCTGCAGGCGCTGGCGCATGCCGAGCGAGTACCCGCCCACCTTGCGCTTCGCGTCAGCGGTCAGCCCGACGAGCGCCAGCACGGCGTCGATGCGCGGGGAGGCGACGCCGGCCTCGATGGCCATCATCTGGAGGTGGGCGCGGGCACGGCGCGACGGGTGGAAGTTGGTGGCCTCGAGCACAGCGCCGACGTGACGGGAGGGATCGGGGATGTCGCGGTAGCGCCGGCCGCCGATCGTGCAGCTTCCCGACGTGGGCCCGGCCAGGTCCAGCAGGATGCGGAGCGTCGTGGTCTTTCCAGCCCCGTTCGGGCCGAGGAACCCGGTGATGCGTCCGGGTTCGACCGTGAAGCTCAGGCCGTCGACCGCGGTGACGGCGCCGAACCGCTTGGTGAGCCCCTTCACTTCGATCGACGCAGCGTGAACCGGTGCGTTCACGGTGGTCATCCACCGAGGTTATCCGAGCCTCGCGCCGGAGCTGTCGTCACCGCCGGGGTGCGCTGCACCGCCTGGAGGGCGCGGCGACCGCCGAGCGCGGGCGCGGCGACCGCCGAGCGCGGGCGCGGCGAGGGACGGAGCGTCGCGCCTTCCAACGCGAGGAGGCGCCGCTTGGTCTCGGTTCCGCCTCCGTAACCGCCGAGCCGCCCTCCGGCGGCGACCACCCGGTGGCAGGGGCAGACGATCGGAAGCGGGTTGGCGCCGTTGGCCTGGCCGACCGCTCGGGACGCCGCGGGACGGCCGACACGCCGCGCGAGCTCGCCGTAGGTGATCGTCTCGCCGTAGGGGATCCCGGTGAGGGCGTTCCAGACCGCGAGCTGGAACGGGGTGCCGCGGGGCGCGAGCGGGAGGGCGAACGACGTGCGCGCGCCCGAGAAGTACTCCTCGAGCTGGGCTGCTGCCGCTCGCAACGGCGCCGACGCCTTCATCAGGGTCGCTGGGCGCTCCGTGGTCCCACGCAGCCCGGTG
>JAJYGM010000626.1 GCA_021785095.1 Actinomycetes bacterium | reverse complement strand
CGAGACCTCCACCCTGCTCCCCCCGAGACGGATCTCGCCGGAGGTCAACTGCTCCTGCCCGGCGAGCAGCTTCGCTATCGTCGACTTGCCCGACCCGCTCTCGCCGACGAGCGCGACGACCGCCTTGCGGTAGAGGTCGAACGACACGTCCCGCACGGCGGAGAGCACCGCGTCGCGACCACGACCGATGCGGAAGTCCTTGAACAGCCCGTCCGCCTCCATCACGAGCGGTCCGCGCAGGGACGCGGGCGACGCCACGGTCGCATGCGCCGCACGCACCCGGCCCGACGCCCCTTCGCGGCGTGTCGCTCGGTCGCTCACGACGGCGCTCCGCCCGCTACGGGCCCTGAGGCGCGGCCCGGCTCGCCGCCGGCAGCTGCACCTGCGCCGGCGAGGCGTGGGCGAGCGACGTCCGGCGTGGACGGCGTGACGAACGGGCACGCGCTCACGTGCCACGGGTCGGTCGCACCGGGCACGGGCGAGAGGGACATGTCGATCGCCGCGCAGGAGCCGGTGGCGAAGCCGCAGCGCGGCAGGAACGGGCAACCAGGCGGGAGGTTGCGCAGGTCCGGCGGCGACCCGGGGATGCCGGCGAGCTCGCGCCGGGCGCCGCGCAGCGACGGGAACGAGTTGAGCAGGCCGCGCGTATAGGGATGTGCGGGCCCGTAGTGGACGTCGTGGGCGCTCGCGACCTCGACGAGCTGTCCCGCGTACATGACCGCGACGCGGTCCGCCAGCTCGAGCAGAAGCGAGAGGTCGTGGGTGATGAACAAGATCGCGAAGCCGAGGCGCTCCTTGAGCTCGACGACCTGGCTCAGGATCTCCCGCTGGACGACCACGTCGAGGGCGGTCGTCGGCTCGTCCATGATGACGACCTCGGGGTCCACCGCGAGCGCCATCGCGATCATGACGCGCTGGCGCATGCCGCCCGAGAGCTCGTGCGGGTAGCTGCGGAGCCGGTCGCGCGGGATCGCGACGAGGTCGAGCAGGGAGGCGACCCGCTCGTGCGCCTCGTCCTTGCCGAGGTCGAGGTGCGCGTCGACGACGTCGAGAAGCTGGTCACGCACGCGAAGCACGGGGTTGAGCGCGTTCATCGCGCTCTGGAACACGATCGCGATCTCCCGCCAGCGCAGCTCGCGCAGCTCGTCCGGCGTCCGCGACAGCACGTCGACCTCCCGGCCGCCGAGACGCCGCCCGCGGTAGACGACGCTGCCCGCGGTGATCACCGCGGGAGGGCGGAGCAGGCGGCAGGCACCGTAGGCGAGAGTGGACTTGCCGGAGCCGCTCTCTCCGGCGAGGCCGACGACCTCGCCGGCGTGCAGCGACAGGTCCACCCGCTCCACCGCCTTCACGTCCGCCCCCGAGGAGCGGTAGGCGACGGACAGACCGGTGATCTCGAGGACCGGCTTCTCGGACAGGGCGGCTGGTGGCTGGGCGGCTGGTGGCTGGGCGGCGACGGCGCTCACGACCGGCCTCCTTGGCCTGCGGCTGTACGGCCGGCCGTCGCACCCGGCGCAGACCGGCGGGAGAAGGCGGAGGCGAACGACCGGGCGCGCGGCGCCGGAGAACCCGCGAGGACGACGGGGGTCGGGTCCGACGGCCGCCATGCCTTGCCGCCGATCTTCGACGCGCCCGACGCGTCACGAAGACGCGGGTTGCCGATCTCGTCGATGCCGAAGTTCAACAGCACGAGGCCGGTGCCGAGCAGCGCGACGGCGAGGCCCGCAGGTGCGAACCACCACCACGCGTTCAGCTGGAGAGCGTTGCCGTTCTGGGCCCAGTACAAGATGAGCCCGAGGCTCCACTGCGAGGAGCTCGAGAGGCCGAGGAACGCGAGCGCGACCGACGTTCCGATCGCGTAGAGGACCGTGCTCACGAAGCTCGCCGCGATGAGGCTCACCTCGTTCGGCATGATCTCGAAGAAGATGACGCGCCAGGTCCGCTCGCCCGTCTCCCGGGACGCAGCGACGAAGTCACGGCTGCGCAGCGTGAGGGTCTGGGCCCTGATGACGCGTGCCCCCCACGGCCAGCCGAGGAACGCGAGCACGACGATCGTCGCCGTCTCGCCCTTCTGCGGCAGGTACCCGAGGAGGACGACGAGCAGCGGCAGGGCGGGAAGCACGAGAAAGACGTTGCTGAGAAGCGAGAGGATCTCGTCCCAGAAGCCACCGAGCACGCCGGCGGAGACGCCGATAGCCACGGCGATGAACGTGGCGATCGCGCCGGTCACGAGTCCGAGCACGAGCGTCGTCCGGAGACCCACGAGCAGCTGGGAGAGCACGTCCCTGCCGAGCGAGTCCGTGCCGAGCAGGTGCGCGGCGTCCGGCGCGTGCAGGACCGTGCCGGGAAGGAAGCTCTGCACCGACGGGTCGTAGGGCGCGACGTACGGCCCGATGATCGCAGCCAGGACGAACGCGGCGCAGATGACGGCGCCGACCCGGGCCTTGGTCGACAGTCGGCGCCCTCCGGCCCGCTTGCGCCTACGGACGAGGCGCTCGGTGCCCCGCGTGCCGAGGGGAACGATGGCGGCCATCAGCCGGCTCTCCCGGCACGGGCACGCGGGTCCGCGAGGACGTAGATCGCGTCGGCAACCAGGTTCGCGACGAGGACCGCTAGCGCGATGATCAAGAAGATCCCCTGCATGAGGGGGTAGTCGTCGGACGTCACCGCGTTGAAGAGCGTGAGGCCGATACCGGGGTACGAGAAGACGATCTCCATGAGCAGGGCTCCGGAGATCACGAAGCCGAGCGAAAGCGCGAAGCCCGAGAGGTTGGGCAGGATCGCGTTGCGGGCCGCGTAGGTCATGACGACGCGACGAGACGACAGCCCCTTGGCCTGCGCGGCGAGCACGTAGTCCTCGCCGATCGTCGTGATCATGACGTTGCGCATCTGGAGCATCCAGCCCGCCATCGACGTGACGACGATCGTGAACGCTGGCAGCACCGAGTGGTAGAGGGCGCTCTGGATGAAGGCCCAGTGCCAGCCCGGGACGAGCCCTTGGCTGTAGCCCTGCTGGATCGGGAACCAGCCGAGGTGCACGGCGACCGCGTCGACCACGAGCAGTGCGAGGAAGAAGTACGGGATCCCCTGGAGGAAGCTGAGCGCCGGCAGCAGGCGGTCGAGCCAGCCGCCCCGCCGCCAAGCTGCGAGGATCCCGAGCCCCGTGCCGAGGAAGAAGCTGATGATCGTGGCGACGCCGACGAGCGTGAGGGTCCACGGCAGCGTCTGGCCGATGATGGTCGTGACCTTGGACGGGTAGTCGATGACCGACACACCGAGATCGCCGTGGAAGATGTCGGAGACGTACTGGAGGTACTGGTGGACGAGGCTCCCGTCGTGACCCCCGCCGAACTCCGCCTGGAGGGCCTTCAGCGCGAGCGGCTGGAGGGAGGGGAACTTTGCCATCATCGTGTCGACGGGGTTGCCAGGCATGAGGCGGGGGATGAAGAAGTTCACCGT
>JAJYGM010000140.1 GCA_021785095.1 Actinomycetes bacterium | reverse complement strand
GCCCTCGGGTACGAGGACGAGGCGCTGCTCAACCGTTTCGTCCGGCACTTCGACTTCCTCGAGGGCCAGTGGGAGCGCGAGCGCGAGCTCGTCCCCACCCGTGACGACGCCCTCCTCGAGATCTACAAGCGGGCCCGGCCGGGCGAGCCGCTCTCGCTCGAGGCAGCCCGCCTCTACTTCGAGAACGCGTTCTTCAACCCGCGCCGCTACGACCTCACCCGCGTCGGCCGCTACAAGCTCAACCGCAAGCTCGGCCCGGAGATCGACCGGATCGCCGAGATCCTCGAGGTCGACCTCGAGCGCCCCGAGCCGGACCAGGGCGTGCTCAGCCCGTCGGAGGTCCTCGCGGCCGCCACGTACATGCTCCACCTCGCGAACGGCGAGCCCGGCTACCGCCTCGACGACCAGGACCACTTCGCCAACCGGCGCATCCGCTCGGTCGGCGAGCTCATCCAGAACCAGGTCCGCATCGGCCTGTCCCGTATGGAGCGGGTCGTCCGGGAGCGCATGACGACCCAGGACGTCGAGGCCATCACGCCGCAGACGCTCATCAACATCCGCCCGGTCGTCGCCGCCATCAAGGAGTTCTTCGGCACGAGCCAGCTCAGCCAATTCATGGACCAGCACAACCCGCTGTCCGGACTGGCCCACAAGCGGCGGCTCTCGGCCCTCGGGCCGGGTGGCCTGAGCCGTGAGCGCGCCGGCTTCGAGGTGCGTGACGTCCACACCTCCCACTACGGCCGCATGTGCCCGATCGAGACGCCGGAGGGCCCGAACATCGGCCTCATCGGCCACCTCGCCACCTACGCCCGCGTGAACCAGCACGGCTTCATCGAGACGCCCTACCGCAGGGTCGTCGAGGGCCGGGTGACCGACGAGATCGTCTACCTCGCCGCCGACGAGGAAGAGGAGTACGTCATCGCCCAGGCGTCGGCGAAGCTGGACGACGAGAAGCGCTTCGTCGAGGACCGCGTCCTCGTCCGCCGTGGGCCGCAGGGCGCCGGCGTGCGGGTCGGCGCGACGTCGACGAGCTACGGCACGACGAGCGAGGTCGACTTCGTGCCTCCGGCCGAGGTCGACCTGATGGACGTGTCGCCGAAGCAGATCCTCTCGGTCTCGACGGCGCTCATCCCCTTCGTTGAGCACGACGACGCGAACCGTGCCCTTATGGGCGCCAACATGCAGAAACAGGCCGTCCCGCTCCTCGTCCCCGAGGCGCCCTACATCGGCACGGGCATCGAGGCCCGCGCGGCACGCGACGCCGGTGAGGTCATCCTCGCCGAGGCGCAGGGAACCGTCACCGAGGTCGGCGGCGAGCACGTGACCGTCGAGTACCGGGCCGGCGCGAAGGACCGCTACGGCGCCGAGCTCGGCCGCCGCGTGTACCCCCTTGCGAAGTTCCGCCGCTCGAACCAGAACACCTGCATCAACCAGAAGGCGCTCGTGGCAGAGGGCCAGCACGTCGACAAGGGCGACCTCCTCGCCGACGGGCCGTCCACCCACAACGGCGAGCTCGCCCTCGGCAAGAACCTGCTCGTGGCGTTCATGCCGTGGGAGGGCTTCAACTACGAGGACGCCATCATCCTCTCCGAGCGCCTCGTGCGCGACGACGTGCTGACCTCGATCCACATCGAGGAGCACGAGGTCGACGCGCGCGACACGAAGCTCGGCGCGGAGGAGATCACGCGGGACATCCCGAACCTCTCCGACGACATCCTCGCCGACCTCGACGAGCGCGGGATCATCCGCATCGGCGCCGAAGTCGGCCCTGGTGACATCCTCGTGGGGAAGGTCACCCCGAAGGGTGAGACGGAGCTGACGCCGGAGGAGCGCCTCCTGCGTGCGATCTTCGGCGAGAAGGCGCGCGACGTCCGCGACACGAGCCTCAAGGTGCCGCACGGTGAGTACGGCAAGGTGATCGACGTCCGGGTCTTCTCCCGGGACGACTCGCACGAGCTCCCCCCGGGCGTCAACCAGCTGGTGCGCGTCTACGTCGCCCAGAAACGGAAGATCTCCGAAGGCGACAAGCTCGCGGGCCGCCACGGGAACAAGGGTGTCATCAGCCGGATCCTCCCGGTCGAGGACATGCCGCACCTCGCCGACGGCACGCCGGTCGACATCATCCTCAACCCGCTCGGCGTGCCGAGCCGGATGAACGTCGGCCAGGTGCTCGAGGCCCACCTCGGGTACGCAGCCCGCTGGGGTTGGGACGAGCTCGGCCACGACCCCTCGAAGACCCAGCGCGGGACCGAGACGAAGACGCGGCCCCGCACCGACCCCGTGGCGTGGATCTCCACGCCGGTGTTCGACGGCGCCCACTGGGACGAGACCGAGCAGGCCGGGCGCAAGCCCACGATCCAGCACCTGTTCGAGACGCTCGCGCTGGAGGCGCCGACGACGGGCCACCGGCTGATCGGCCCGGACGGCAAGGCGACGCTCTACAACGGGCGCACCGGCGAGCCGTACGACAACTCGATCATGGTGGGCTACGTCTACATCATGAAGCTCGCCCACCTCGTGGACGACAAGATCCACGCGAGGTCGACGGGCCCGTACTCGATGATCACCCAGCAGCCGCTCGGAGGCAAGGCCCAGTTCGGCGGTCAGCGCTTCGGCGAGATGGAGGTGTGGGCCCTCGAGGCCTACGGCGCTGCCTACGCGCTGCAGGAGCTCCTCACGATCAAGTCGGACGACGTGCTCGGCCGCGTCAAGGTCTACGAGGCGATCGTGAAGGGCGAGAACATCCCCGAGCCGGGGATCCCCGAGAGCTTCAAGGTGCTCATCAAGGAAATGCAGTCACTGTGCCTGGACGTCGAAGTGATCGGCGCCTCCGGCCAGGAGATCCAGATGCTCGAGATCGAAGAGGACGTCTACCGGACGGCCGAGGAGCTCGGCATCGACATCAGCCGGCCCGAGCGGGGCTCCGACGAGGAGGACGCTCGGCGGGCAGCGGAGAGGAGTTTCTAGGTGATCGACGTCAACGACTTCGACCAGCTTCGCATCGGGCTCGCCACCGCGGACGACATCCGCGAGTGGTCGCACGGCGAGGTCCGCAAGCCCGAGACCATCAACTACCGCACGCTCCGCCCCGAGAAGGACGGGCTGTTCTGCGAGAAGATCTTCGGCCCGACGAAGGACTGGGAGTGCTACTGCGGCAAGTACAAGCGCGTCCGGTTCAAGGGCATCATCTGCGAGCGCTGTGGCGTCGAGGTCACGCGCTCGAAGGTCCGGCGCGAGCGGATGGGACACATCGAGCTCGCAGCGCCGGTCGTCCACATCTGGTACCTGCGCGGCACCCGGTCGTGGCTCGCGTACCTGCTCATGGGCACCGAGGCCCGTGAGGAGCTGAAGGCCAAGCAGCTCGAGAAGGTCATCTACTTCGCCGCCTACCTCGTCACCTACGTCGACGAGGAGCGCCGCCACTCTGACCTGCCGAACCTCGAAGCCGAGCTCCAGACCGAG
>JAJYGM010000218.1 GCA_021785095.1 Actinomycetes bacterium | reverse complement strand
GGCCTCTCCCCTGCCGTGGACGCGCACGATGCGCGGCGGCCCGTCGAAGGAGCAGAACATGAGGACGATCCGGCCGTTCTCCTCGAGGTGCGCGATCGTCTCGACCCCGCTCCCCGTCTGGTCGAGGTAGGCGACCGTCGAAGGTCCGAGGACCACCAGCTCGCCACGGTTCCCCTTCGGCGAGCAGTTGACGTGGCCCCCTGCGTCGAGAGGGGCCGTCGCGACGAAGAAGACGGGCTGGGACTCGAGGTACTCGGCGAGCCGTTGGTCGATCCCGTCGTAGATCCTGCCCACGCTGCGGAGCCTACCGCTGCCCTCGCGGCGCGCTAGACACGACGTCATGGAGGAAGGCGTCACGGAGGAAGGCGTCACGGAGGAAGGCGTCACGGAGGAAGGCGTCACGGAGGAAGGCGTCACGGAGGAAGGCGCGAGCGGGGCGCAGGACGGGGACGCACCGAGGATCGTCGGCAGCCGCGCCCTTCCCTGCCACGGGCAACGAGCCGCCAGGCTCGTCGTCACCGACAAGACGCTCGTGCGCACGTGCTCGCTGTGCAGGGCAAAGTTCGAGATCTCCTTCGTCGAGGAGCCCCGGCTCGGCGAGCGCCTCGGGATGCGCGTCTACAGCCCGGTCATCGTTCCCTGGGTCGACCGCCGGACCAAGAAAGGGCTCGCGCGGGAAGCGGAGCGGGCGGAGGCCTCCCCGACCTTGCCGTTCGGCGATACCTGGAGGGAGCTCCGCGGCTGACGAGGACCGCCCGGAGAGCCGAGGCGGCGCGTCAGCCGGTCGCGAGGATCTCGGCGGCCTCGTCCCTGGAGCCGGCGGGCGGGCAGGCGGGCTAGCTTCGGCGTGTGGCACGGCACGGGACCACCCGCCATGGGCAGGACGCGACCGCCGGGATCTGGTGACCCGCCGCGTCGCTCCGTCATGGAGGACACACGACGTCTGGGCGATCGCCGGCTCCGCGTTCTTCGCCGACCTCGGCTACCAGGCGGTGCTCGCGGGCTTCCCGCTCTTCCTCGTGCTCACGCTGCACCAGCCGACCTGGGAGTACGGCCTCGCGAGCGCGCTCAGCTACGGCGGGGGCGCCGTGTTCTCCTACCTCGGCGGACGGCTCGGCGACCGGATCGGCCACCGGCGGCTAGCGCTCGCCGGCAACGCCGTCATCCCGATGCTCTCGCTGTCCGCGCTCGTCGCGAGCCCCGCTTGGGCGATCGGCCTGCTCACGGGAGGCTGGTGGGCGCGGAACCTCCGCTCGCCGTCCCGGAGGGTGATGCTCGTCGAGGCGGTGCCGGAGAGCGAGCGCCGCCCTGCAGCCTTCGGTTTCCTCCACGCGCTCGACGTCGGCGGTGGTGCGCTCGCCGGGCTCTACGTCCTGCTCGCGCTCGCCGGGCACGTCGCGTTCCGTTGGATCTTCCTCGCCACCGCCGCCCCGCTCGCCCTCTCGACGATCACGCTCTCGAGGGCCCGCACGGGAGCCCGGACGGCACGGCCCGACCGACCGGCACCCGATGCCGGGACTGGTGGTGGTGCCGACCCCGGTGCTCCGTCCGCCGGCCGGCTCGATGCACGGCCCGGTGCCCGGGCGCTGCTCACCGCGGCCACTCTCTACGGTTTCACCTACTACAGCGCAGGCTTCCCGGTGCTCACCGTCGCCCAGGCAGGTGGGCACCTGCTCGACGGCGTCGGCGCGTTCCTCGTCCTCCAGGCGGCGTCGGCCACCTCGGGCTACGTGCTCGGCGGGCGCCTCGCAGCGGACCTCTCCCGCCAGTTCACGCAGCTGGGCCTGCTCGGCTACCTCGGCGCCGGGCTCGGCGCCGGGCTCGTCGCGCTGGGCTACGGCGCGCACCTCGGACTCGGCGTCCTCTTCGCCGGCGTCGTGGTGGTCGGCGCCTCCCTCGGCGTCGTCGAGACGCTCGAGCCGTCGGCGATGTCGATTCTCGGCGTGTCCCGTCGTGCCGGGCGTGGCTTCGGCGCCCTCTCGGCAGCGCGCAGCGCGGGCACTTTCGCCGGCAACCTCGCGATGGGCCTGCTCTACGGGGTGGGTGTGTCCGCCGCCTACGGCTACGCAGCAGGGATGGCCACCGCGGCAGCGGTCGTCGTGCTCGCCGCCGTTCCCGCTCTGCGCCGGAGCGGGGACACCTAGCAGCCGGCGGGGCCGCCTAAACCCGCGCCATGTTCGCGAAGCGGGCGTAGTGACCCACGAAGGCCAGCTGCACCGAGCCCGTGGGCCCGTTCCGGTGCTTCGCGACGAGGATCTCCGCCGAGCCCTGGTCGCTCGAGTCGTGGTTGTAGACCTCGTCTCGGTAGATGAACATGACGACGTCGGCGTCCTGCTCGATCGCACCGCTCTCACGGAGGTCTGCGAGCATCGGTCGCTTGTCCGAGCGGCTCTCGAGGCCACGCGAGAGCTGGCTGAGGGCGACGACGGGGATGGAGAGCTCGCGGGCGAGGATCTTCAGACCGCGGCTGATCTCCGAGATCTCCACCTGCCGGTTCTCCGCGTTGTTCCGCCCGGTCATCAGCTGGAGGTAGTCGACCACGACGAGCCCGAGACCCTCGCGGGCCTTCATCCGGCGCGCCTTGGCCCGGATGTCCATCACCGTGACGTTGGGGTTGTCGTCGATGAAAAGCGGGGAGTTGCCGAGACGGCCGATCGCGTGGCTGATCTTCGACCAGTCGTTCTCGACGAGCCGGCCGTTGCGCATACGGGTCGCGTCGACCCGGGCCTCCGCGCACAGCACGCGCTGGGCGATCTCGAGGTGGCTCATCTCGAGCGAGAAGAACAGCACCGGGGTGCCCTGCGCTGCCGCGTGCGACGCCATGCCGAGTGCGAAGGCCGTCTTGCCCATCGAGGGACGTGCACCGACGACCACGAGGTTCGACGGCTGGAGGCCGGCCAGCATCTCGTCGAGGTCCTGGTAGCCGGTCGGTACCCCGGTGATCGACTCGTCACGTCCGTAGAGCTCCTCGAGGCGGTCGAGGCTTCGGCTGAGAAGGTCCTGGAGGGGAGCGACGCTGTCGGTCGTGCGGCGCTGCGCGACGTCGAACACGAGGGTCTCGGCACGGTCGACGGCGTCGGTCACGTCCTCCGGCAGCCCGTAGCCGATCTCGGCGATCTCCTGTGCCACGCCGATCAGCCGGCGCAGGAGGGCGTTCTCCTCCACGATGCGCGCGTAGCGGGCCGCGCTCGAGATGGCCGGCGTGTTCGCCTGGAGCGCGACGAGCATCGCCGACCCGCCCATGTCCTCGAGCACCCCGCTCCTGCGGAGCTCCTCTGCGACGGTCACCGCGTCGGCCGGCTCACCCCTGCCGTAGAGCGAGACGACCGCAGAGAAGACGTGCCCGTGCGACGGCTTGTAGAAGTCACCGACCGAGCACCGCTCGATCGCGACCGCGATCGCGTCGCGCGAGAGCAGCATCGCTCCGAGAAGCGACTCCTCGGCCTCGAGGTTGTGCGGGGGGA
>JAJYGM010000268.1 GCA_021785095.1 Actinomycetes bacterium | reverse complement strand
CCGCTGCGACGTGCTCGCGCGAGTGCCGCTCGCCGGCCCACTGGCATCTCTCAACGTCGCGGCAGCGGCCGCCGTGGCGTGCTTCGCCGTGTCGAGGATCCGCGAACCTCCCCGCTGAGCGCTGTGTCACCCCCCGAGGTCTGGACGCGGCATCGCCCCGCCGACAACTGCCGACGGGGCGATGCCCGGACCCCCCCTATTTGCGGTCGGACCCCCTCCGACTGGTTGCGTCCATCTGTCTAGCGCATCGGCGCCATTCGCGCCAGAGATAGCCGCGCCTCGCCGCGCGGTGCCGGTCGCTCGGGATGCGACGTCATGTCCGCTCGCCGATGGCGACGTAGGGACGTTCCGGGCTGCCGGTGTAGAGCTGGCGGGGGCGGGCGATCTTGGTGTTCGCGTCGAGCATCTCCGCCCAGTGCGCGAGCCATCCGGCTGTGCGGGGGATCGCGAACAGGACGGGGAACATGTCGACCGGGAATCCCATCGCCTGGTAGATGAGCCCGGAGTAGAAGTCGACGTTGGGGTAGAGCTTGCGCGAGACGAAGTACTCGTCGGCTAGGGCGGCCTCCTCGAGCTTCAGGGCGATGTCGAGGAGAGGGTTCTTGCCCGTCACCTCGAATACCTGGTAGGCGATCTCGCGGACGATCTTGGCCCTCGGGTCGTAGTTCTTGTAGACACGGTGCCCGAAACCCTGGAGCCGTCCGTGACCCTCCTTCACCGAGCGCACGAAATCCGGCACGTTCTCGATGGACCCGATGGCCGTGAGCATCCGTAGCACTGCTTCGTTCGCACCCCCGTGACGGGGGCCGTAGAGAGCGGCGGCGGCGGCGGCGCACGCCGAGAACGGGTCGGCGTGCGCGGAGCCCACGACGCGCATCGTCGTCGTCGAGCAGTTCTGCTCGTGGTCTGCATGCAGGACGAACAGCACGTCGATCGCCCGAGCGAGCGTGGGATGCGCCTCGTAGCGTGGCTCGGCCATCTTCCACATCATCGAGAGGAAGTTCTCGGCGAAGGAGAGGGCGTTGTCCGGGTACACGAACGGCATGCCGGCACTGTGACGGTGCGCCGCGGCCGCGAGCGTCGGCGTCTTCGCTATGAGCCGGACGATGTCCTCGTGACGCTGGCCGAGGTCGAAGATGCGCTTCGCCGCCGGATAGAACGTGGAGAGCGCAGCGATCTCGGAGACGAGCATCCCCATCGGGTGCGCGTCGTAGTGGAAGCCGTCCAGAAAGCGCTTTCGCATGTTCTCGTGGATGAAGGTGTGCCGCCGGATCTCCCCTTCCCACGTTTCGAGCTCGGCCGTGGTGGGCAGCTCGCCGTTGAGCAGCAGATAGGCGACCTCGAGGTATGTCGAGTGCTCTGCGAGCTGTTCGATCGGGTAGCCGCGGTAGCGGAGGATGCCGGCGTCGCCGTCGATGTAGGTGATCGAGCTCTCGCACTCGGCGGTGCTCGAGAAGCCCGGATCGTAGAACCACAGCCCCGGGAGGAGCTTCGACCACTCCGTCGCGCTCACGCCGCCGTCGGTGATCGGGACCTCGATGGACTGACCCGTCCGGTTGTCGGTGATGGTGACGCTGTCTGCCACGCTCTCGGTCCTCCTCCTACTCGGCGCTACGGCGCCCTACGCTCGGGCGATCCTAGGACCGCAGCCACGTCGGGCGACAGACGGCCTTCGACGAGCAGCGGGCTCGGCTCGGGGTGCAAGGTGGCGGTCGTCGGGTCTGCGTAGACGAAGCGACCACCCCGCATCCACGAGAAGGCGGCGGCGACGAGGCAGGCGACGATCGCGAACAGGAAGGCCTTGTGCAGGCCGGAGTGGAACGGCGCCGAGATCATCGAAGGGAAGAAGGTCTGGCCGGTGAGCACGTGCGCGTGGGCACTCGAGAGCTTCGCGAGCACCGACGTGCCGAGTAGGTGCTGCATCGGGTTGTAGCCGAGGAAGGCGGCGAAGAGGATCGACACAGGCGGCAGGTGGGCGATCGTCGACACCGTGGCGGCGGGCACGCCCTCGGCGCCGAGGCCGCGGGTGAGCGCCCCGGGCAGGGTCGAGGACAGGCCGAGGATCATGAGGGTGAAGAAGATCCCGATCGAGAGCACCTGCGCGGAGTTCTGGAAGGTGGAGTTCATCCCCCCTCCGACGCCGCGATGCTGCGGGGGGAGGCTGTTCATCACCCCGGCGCGGTTGGGCGAGGCGAATGCCCCCATCGCCAGCCCGTTGAGCAGCAAGATGAGCGCAAACCAGGTGTAGGAGAAGTCGACCGGGAGCACGAGGAAGAGGCCGAAGCTCGCAGCCGAGACGAGCATCCCCCCGGTGGCGAACGGACGGGACCCGAAACGATCGGAGAGCAGGCCCGACACCGGTCCTGCGAGGAGGAACCCGGTCGTCAGCGGGAGCATGTAGATCCCGGCCCACAACGGCGTGCGCGTGAAGCTGTAGCCGTGCTCGGGCAGCCAGATCCCCTGCAGCCAGATCACGAGCATGAACATGAGGCCACCTCGCGCGATCCCGGAGAGCAGCGTCGAGAGGCTCCCGGCGGTGAAGGCGCGGATCTTGAACAGCGGCAGGCGGAACATCGGGTTCGCGCTTCGGGTCTCGATGATCGCGAACGCGACGAGGAGCACCACACCGCAGGCCAGAGCCGAGATCACCCTCGGGCTCGTCCAGCCCATCGCCGAGCTTCCGTAGGGCTCGATCCCGTAGGTGAGGCCGATCATCAACCCGATGAGGCCGAGGGCGAACGTGACGTTGCCCGGCCAGTCGATCGTGCTGGGTCGCCGAACGCTGCGCTCCTCGAGCTTGAGGTAGGCCCAGACCGTCCCGAGGAGACCGATGGGGACCGAGATGAGGAACACGAGCCGCCAGTCGATCGGCGCGAGCAGGCCACCGAGCACGAGCCCGATGAACGTGCCGCTGATCCCGGCGACGTTGTTGATCCCGAGCGCCATGCCGCGCTGGTGCTGCGGGAAGGCGTCGGTGAGGATCGCCGCGGAGTTGGCGATGAGGAGCGCGCTGCCGACGCCCTGGAAGACGCGCATGACGACGAGGAACATCGCGCCCGACCGCCCGGTCATCCACGTCACGCTCAACAGCAGCGAGAAGAACGTGTAGACGACGAAGCCGAGGTTGTACAGCTTCACGCGCCCGTAGATGTCGCCGAGGCGGCCGAAGTTGACGACGAGGACGCTCGTCGTCACGAGGAAGCCGAGCAGCATCCAGAGCAGGTAGAAGCTGTTTCCTGGCTGGAGCGGGTCGAGGTGGATGCCGCGGAAGATGTCCGGCATCGCTATGAGGGTGATCGAGCCGTCGATCGTCGCCATGAGCACCCCGAGGGTGACGTTGAACAGCGCCGTCCACTTGTACCGGTCGTTCGTCTCGTCGCCACCGGCCGTCGGGCCCTGGCCGGCCCTGCCCACGCTCATATCGTTAGGCTAGCGAACTAGTCGCGCGGCGTGCTCTCCGGCGTCGAGAAGC
>JAJYGM010000823.1 GCA_021785095.1 Actinomycetes bacterium | reverse complement strand
GGGGAGGTGGCGCACGCGCTGTACTACGCGCCCACGAACTGCGACTTCAGACCCCCCGAGGGCGAGTTGCCGCCCTTGATCGTCGATGTCCACGGAGGACCCACCGATGAGGCAGTCTCGGTGCTCGACTACGCGACCCAGTTCTGGACGAGCCGGGGCTTCGCGGTCGTGGACGTGAACTACGCCGGCAGCTCCGGCTACGGGCGCGCCTACCGGGAGCGGCTGTGCGGGCGCTGGGGGGTCGTCGACCTCGAGGACTGTGTGGCTGCGGCGCGCCACCTGGTGGCGACCGGACGCGCCGACGGCACGCGCCTGCTCATCCACGGAGGGAGCGCAGGCGGCTACACGGCCTTGTGCGCGGCGACCTTCACCGATGCGTTCGCGGCAGCCGCGAGCTACTACGGCATTGCGGACCAGGCGGCGTTGGCCGAGGACACCCACAAGTTCGAGTCCCACTACAACGACAGCTTGCTCGGCCCGTGGCCCGAGGCGGCCGAGGTCTACCGGGATCGCTCTCCGGCGTGCCACGCGGAGGCCCTGCACACGCCTCTCATCATCTTCCAGGGGCTCGACGACACGGTCGTGCCTCCCGACCAGGCTGAGCTGATCGTCGCCGCCCTCCGCGACAACGGGGTGCCCCACGCGTCTGTCGCCTACGAGGGTGAGCAGCACGGATTCCGCCGGGCCGAGAACGTCCGGCGCACGGCGGAGGCCGAGCTCTACTTCTACGGGCGCGTCCTGGGCCTCTCGCCTGCGGACGACCTGGTCCCGGTCGAGATCGTCTTCGAGGACCGGATCGCCCACCCGGCGAGGCCGTGAGGGCCGGGGTCGCGACGTGACCCTGGCTCCCCGTGTGCTCATGGCGCCTTGCGCCGGGGGACCGGCACGAGGTCGAAGTCTGCCGCGGCGACGACCTCTCCGCTGAACGACGCTGCCGCCTCCTCGGCCAGGCGGCTCACGTCGGGGTAGCGCTGCGAGAAGTGGGTGAGCACGAGGCACCGGGCGCCGGCCTGGTCGGCGAGCCGCCCGGCCTGGGCGGCGGTCAGGTGGCCGTAGGCGGCGGCGAGCTGCGACTCGTCGGAGGCGAACGTCGCCTCGCACACGAGCAGGTCGGCACCCTCTGCCAGGGCGAGAGCCCCGTCGCACCAGGAGGTGTCCATCACGAAGGCGAACACCTGGCCGGGGCGTTCGACGCTCACGTCTTCCAGAGCGACTCTGCGGCCCTCGAGGGTGATCGCTCCCTCGCGTTGGAGCCTTCCGACGTCGGAGCCCCTCACGCCCGCGGCGGCGAGGCGCTCTCGGAGCATCGTGCGTCCGGCGTGCTCTTCCATCCGCCAGCCGATCGTGTCGACCGGGTGGAGGAGCCGTCCGGCCCGCAGCCTCCAGTGCCCGGCGTGCTCGACCGTGACGAGCTCCCCGGCGTGCGGCTGGAGGGCGACCGGCTGCATGCGGACGTCGAGGCGATCGTTGAAGATCGACGCACGCCGCAGCCGTTCGGCGAACACCTCGCCGGACGCGGGGAACGTCACGGGGAGGGGACGCGTGACGCGATCGAGAGACCTGCGCTGGAGCACCCCTGGCAGGCCGAGGCAGTGGTCTCCGTGGAAGTGCGTGATGCAGACCCTCGTCACTGCAGAAGACGGCAGCCCCGCGCGGAGCATCTGGCGCTGGGATCCCTCGCCGGGGTCGAACAGCACGCCGGCGTCGTCCCAGCGAAGGAAGTACCCGTTGTGGTTCCGCGTGCGCGTCGGCACCTGACTGGCCGTGCCGAGGACGACGAGCTCCCGAGCGGTCATCTGCTGACCGTACGCCTCGAACGTCGGCTGTAGCCTCGTGGCTGGAGATCCTGCGCACGGCTGGAGATCCTGCACACGAAGGAGGGAGCGGCGTGGACCCATTGGTGGCGCACCAGCGAGCCCAGGACGCCTTCTCGAGCGTCCTTTCGAGCGTGGGCGACGAGCAGCTGGAATCGCCGACGCCGTGCTCCGAGTGGCGGGTGCGCGACCTCGTGACGCACGTGATCGCCGGCAATCAGCGGGTCGCGACGGGCGCGGCGTCCTCCCCGCCCCCGCACGAGACCGTCGCCGACCTCGTCGCGCAGCACGCTGCGTCGGCCGCCGACGCGCACGCTGCGTTCGCGGGCCCAGGCGGCCTCACCCGCAGCTTCGAGCTCCCGTTCGCGACGGTGCCTGGATCGACGATGGTCGGCATGCGGACGACCGACGTCCTGACGCACGCGTGGGACCTCGCGAAGGCGACGGGTCAGCCCACCGAGCGCATCGACCAGGAGCTCGCCGCCGAGCTGCTGGACGCGTCCCGCGCGCGGGTCGGGGCAGCGATGCGAGGACCTGGCAAGCCGTTCGCCGACGAGCAGCCCTGTGGGTCGGATGCTCCTCCGGTCGACCGGCTGGCTGCGTTCCTGGGGCGGGCCGTGCAATGAGCCGGGCCATTTCGAGGAGCGCGGGATGCTCGAGCCAGCCCGTTCAGGGACGTTCCCCGCTCACGTAGACGCTGGCGCCTGCCTCGAGGAACTCGGCGGCTTTCTCCCTCATTCCCTCCGCCACGGCGGCGCTGACAGGGATGCCACGAGACGCCGCGTGCTCCCTCACGCGGTGGCTGATCTGCATCGAGCAGAACTTCGGACCGCACATCGAGCAGAAGTGCGCGGTCTTGGCGGGGGCTGCCGGGAGCGTCTCGTCGTGGTATCGGCGGGCGGTCTCAGGGTCCATGGCGAGGTTGAACTGGTCCTCCCAGCGGAACTCGAAGCGCGCCCTGGACAGCTCGTCGTCCCACCTCTGCGCACCGGGGTGACCCTTGGCCAGATCGGCGGCGTGGGCCGCGATCTTGTAAGCGATCATCCCCTGCTTCACGTCCTCGCGATCGGGGAGCCCGAGGTGCTCCTTCGGGGTGACGTAGCAGAGCATCGCGGTGCCGTGCATGCCGATCACCGCGGCCCCGATCGCCGAGGTGATGTGGTCGTAGCCGGGGGCCACGTCGACGGTGAGCGGCCCCAGCGTGTAGAAGGGCGCTCCGTGGCACACCTCCTTTTGGAGGCGCACGTTCTCTGCGATCTTGTGCAGCGGGACGTGGCCGGGTCCCTCGATCATCACCTGCACTCCGTGGCGCCAGGCGACCTCGGTGAGCTCGCCCAAGGTCCGCAGCTCTGCGAACTGCGCTTCGTCGTTGGCGTCGGCGACCGAGCCGGGCCGAAGGCCGTCGCCGAGCGAGAAGGCCACGTCGTAGGCGGCCATGATCTCACAGAGCTCGTCGAAGTGGGTGTAGAGGAAGTTCTCCTCGTGGTGGGCCAAGCACCAGGCGGCCATGATCGATCCGCCGCGGCTCACGATGCCCGTGACCCGCTCGACCGTGAGCGGCACGTAGCGCAGGAGCACGCCCGCGTGCACGGTGACGTAGTCGACCCCCTGCTCGGCCTGCTCGATCAGGGTGTCGCGGTAGAGCTCCCAGGAGAGGTTC
>JAJYGM010000537.1 GCA_021785095.1 Actinomycetes bacterium | reverse complement strand
CCCCGCAGCGCGAGCCACGTCTCTGAGCGTCAGGCCCGTCTCTCGCCGAGCCGCCCGGAACTCCCAACCCTTCATGGTCCGAGTCTAGCCGATCGCGGTGCTCAGGTATCAGGTATCAGGTATCAGCCGATGGCACTTCGCTCGCAGCTCACCCGAACCTCCAGGTGGCGTGCCGTCTGCCGACGCCCTGCCGGGACGGATGTCGGATGCCTGGCAGCGCGTGTCGGGCCCGGCTGGCGTCGCTACGTCGACGTGCGGGACCTCTTGTAGACTGCGCCCGTGGGATTCCTCGACCCCGGGAAGATCCTCGTGGTCCTCGTGCTTGCGCTGCTCGTGCTCGGGCCGGAGCGTCTGCCGCGCGCCGCTCGTCAGGCCGGCACGGCCTGGCGGGAGCTGACGCGCATCAAAGAGCAGGTCACCGACGAGATCCGCTCGGCGCTTCCCGACGACATGCCGAGCATCCCCCGCATGCCCAACAACATGGTCTCGGGCTTCATCTCTGACCTAACGAAGGCCGGCCCACGCACGACCGGTCCCGGCGCGGCGGGCGAGGGGCCCGAGTCGCAGCCGGGGACCGCGAGCGCACCGGTGCACGGAGCTGCCTCGGCCGAGCGAGTGGCCGGAGCTCCCGGCACGTCCCGTTGGGGGGAGGCCTCCAGCAGGCGAGGGGAGCGGTCCTCGTCGTGGGGCGCGCCCGCTCAGCCCGGCCTCGCCGCGCAGGTGCCGGGTCGCGTGCCCGACCGCCCTGCCAGGCACGCCCCGCGCGAGGTCGTCGTCGCATCCGACGACCCGAGCATGAACTGAGGCCGGCGCCGTTGCCGGCTCCGAAGAACTGACATGGCGACCTTGATCCGACGGCGGGGCGGCCCCCGGCCGGCACCCGACGCGATGACGCTCACCGAGCACCTCGGAGAGCTCAGGCGCAGGCTCATCCTGAGCGTCGTCGCGTTCCTCGTCGCGGCGATCGTCGCGTACGTCTTCTACCCGACGATCCTCAAGTTCTTCGAGCACCCGTACTGCGAGTCGCTGCCGAAGGGCCACTCGTGCGCCCTCTACGTCACGGGGCCGCTCCAGGCCTTCGGCATCGGACTCAACGTGACCGGCTACGGGGGCCTCGTGCTCGCCTCGCCGGTCATCATGTACCAGCTCTGGCGGTTCGTCACGCCCGGGCTGAAGGCGAACGAGAAGCGCTACGCGGTGCCGTTCGTGGTGGCGACACTGACACTGTTCTGCTTCGGGGCGTTCGTCGCGTGGCTGACGTTCCCCCACGCGCTCGGCTTCCTCCACGCGGTCGGTGGCCCGGGGATCAAGGACATCTTCTCCCCGACGAGCTACCTCGGCCTCATCCTCGCGCTCATGGCCATCTTCGGACTGACCTTCGAGTTCCCCGTGGTGCTCGTCGCGCTCGAGCTCGCGAACGTGCTTACGCCGGCCAAGCTCCGCAAGTGGCGGCGTCCCGCGATCGTCGTCATGGTGATCGTCGCAGCCGTCGTCACGCCGAGCTCGGACCCGTTCTCGATGCTCGCGCTCGCGATACCGATGCTCCTGTTCTACGAGGGGTCGATCCTTCTCGGCAGGCTCTTCGGCAAGTGACCCAGACCGCCGAGGGTGTGGCGGGCCTGCGTGAGACGTTCCTCGCGAGCCGCCCGTACCCGCTCGACGCGTTCCAGGCCGAGGCGCTCGACCTGCTCGACGCCGGTCGATCGGTCCTCGTCGCGGCGCCGACCGGATCGGGCAAGACGCTCGTCGCCGAGTACGCGATCGAGCGGGCGCTCGCCGGGGGCGGGCGGGCCTTCTACACCACGCCGCTCAAGGCGCTGTCGAACCAGAAGTACGCAGACCTCGTCCGCGCCTACGGCGAGGCGCGGGTCGGGCTGCTCACCGGGGACGCGTCGCTGAACGGCGGGGCCGACGTCGTCGTCATGACCACCGAGGTGCTGCGCAACATGATCTACGCGGGGCCCGAGCACCTCGCGTCGCTGCGCTGCGTCGTCCTCGACGAGGTCCACTACCTGGAGGACCGCTACCGCGGCGCGGTCTGGGAGGAGATCATCCTCTCCGCGCCGGCGTCCGTCGTGCTCGTCTGCCTCTCCGCGACGGTCTCGAACGCGGAGGAGCTCGCCGGCTGGATCCACGGCGTGCGCGGCGCCACCGGCGCGGTCATCGAGGAGCGGCGCCCGATCGAGCTTCGCCACCTCTACGTCGTCGGCGACCGCTCCTCCGAGCGGCTCCACCTGCTGCCGACCTTCGTCGGCGGGCGGCCGAACCGCGAGGCGGCCGCGCTCGACGAGCGCTCGCACCGGGCGTCGCGTGACCGTGGGCCGTCCCGCCGCATGCCGCCACGCGGTGGCCGGCAGAGGCTCTTCCGGCCCCGGCGCGTCGACGTCGTCGACCGCCTCGACGAGGAGGACCTGCTCCCCGCGATCTTCTTCGTCTTCTCCCGCCACGGCTGCGACGAGGCCGCGCGCCAGTGCGTCGAGGGCGGCGTCCGCCTCACGGGCCCCGAGGACCGTGCGCGGATCCGGGCGATCGTGGAGCGCCACGTCGCGCAGCTCTCCGACGCGGACCTCTCCGTGCTCGGCTACACGCGCTTCCTCGCCGGCCTCGAGGCAGGCATCGCGGCGCACCACGCCGGGATGGTCCCGCCGTTTCGCGAGGCGGTCGAGGAGCTGTTCTCCGAGGCGCTCGTAAAGGTCGTCTTCGCGACCGAGACGCTCGCGCTCGGGATCAACATGCCTGCGCGCACCGTGGTGATAGAGAGCCTCTCGAAGTTCTCCGGCAACGGCCACGCGGACCTCACCCCCGGCGAGTACACCCAGCTCACAGGCCGGGCAGGCCGGCGCGGTATCGACGACGTCGGCTACGCGGCGGTGCTGTGGTCGCCGTTCCACACCTTCGACGAGGTGGCCTCGCTCGCGTCGGCCCGCAGCCGGGCACTGCGCTCGTCGTTCCGCCCGACGTACAACATGAGCGTCAACCTCGTCCGTCGCTACACGCGGGACGAGGCCTACAGGCTCGTCCGCTCGTCGTTCGCGCAGTACCTGAGCGAGGTGCCGCTCACCCGGCAGCTCGACGCAGTCGTCAACGTGCTCGGCGAGCGGGGCTACCTCGCCGGCTGGCGCGTCACCGAGGCCGGGCTGCGCCTCGCCGGCGTCTACCACGACTGCGACCTGCTGATCGCGGAGGCGCTCGGCACAGGGCTGCTCGGGGGCCTCGACGGGCCGAGCCTCGCCGCTCTCGTGTCCTGCTTCACCTTCGAGGCGCGCCGTGCCGGCGCGCCGTCGGGGCTGCCCACCGCGAAGCTCGCCCGCCGCTTCTCCGAGCTCGAGCTGCTCGCCACCGAGCTGCGGAGCGACGAGCGCGCGGCGGGGCTCCCGAGGACCCGCGCGCTCGACGCCGGCTTCGCCGAGCTCGCCTACCAGTGGGCGAAGGGCACGGACCTGCGCCACCTCCTGAGGCCCCCTCCGGGCGCCCGG
>JAJYGM010000297.1 GCA_021785095.1 Actinomycetes bacterium | reverse complement strand
TCTCGGTCCTGCCCGTCGTCGCGGTCGCCGACGTGCCGAGAGCTCTCGAGGTGGTCGGTGCGCTGCCGGACCCGCTCGCGGTCTACGCCTTCACCCGGGACGCGGGCACCATCCGGGCGCTGCGCGACGGGACGAGGTCCGGCGGCTTCTTCGTCAACGTCGCGAAGAGCCAGCTCGGCATCGCCGGCCTCGCCTTCGGCGGCATAGGTCAGTCGGGGACCGGATCGTCTCGCGGACGCCTCGGCGTCGAGGCGCTCTCCCAGCACCGTTCGCTCTACGCGCGCCCGGCATGGCCCGATCTCGCCTTGCACCACCCTCCCTACGGCAACCTGGCGACCTGGTTGCTCCGCAGGATGCTCCACATGCCGGGTCGACCCCGGCACGAGGGTGCGCCTACGGGGCGAAGCTGAATGCCCCGGGGACCTTCGCCGTCGTGTCGAGGAGCAGCTCGACCCAGGTCTTGCCCGGAGCGAGGCCGACCGGCTGGCCGCTCGACGTCGTGAACGTCGTCGGTGCGCTCAGGTCCTTGCGGTGCCAGGTCACCGCTATCGCGCGACCGCCGCGAAAGACGTAGCCCGCTCCGGTGCCGGTGGTCTTGCTCTCGACGTCACCTGTGGATCCCGGGCTCTCGGGGTACGGGCCGTAGCTGTAGTGGACGATCTGGACGACGACGTTCGCCGCGGTGACCGGTTGGTTGGTCGCGGCGTCGACGTCCGGCGCGCCCGCGTAGGTGTGCAGCCACGTGCCCGACGACGCCTGCCACTTCCAGAGCACGTCGGTGCCCGCGGAGAAGTTGAGTGTGATCGAGCTCGCCGGCTTCGAACCGGCCGGGAGCGACGACGAGTACCGGAAGATCGGTTGCGGGGCAGTCGTCTGGGAGGGAAAGAGCTTCCACAAGGCGGAGCTGCTCGTGTAAAGGTTGTCCGGCGGCACGCGGTTCGTGGTGCGGTAGCCGGCCTGCGAGTAGTTCGTCAACAGGTCGATCGCCTTGATGTACCTGAGCGACTCCGCGGTGTTGACGTCGGGGTTGATCCCGCCGGCGAAGGCGAGCAGGGAGGTCCGGAACTCGGCGAGGATGTGCCAGTCGACCCAGCGGATCGAGCGGACCGGGCCGATGACCGGCGCGTTCTC
Organism: Actinomycetes bacterium; assembly: GCA_021785095.1. The sequence continues at coordinate 2,358 of JAJYGM010000297.1, read as the reverse complement.
GCACTGGAAGACGGCCACGTAGCGCATGATGCCGCCTTCGGCCGGTGTGTCGTAGACGACGTCGGCCTCCGAGAGCCCGCTCTGGGGACGCGCGCCCTGTGGCTCGTTGCCGATCTTCACGGCTAGTGGCGGGCGCTTCGGCACGACGCCGCCCGGTGCCGGGGTGTCGGTGAGGGGGCAGCGGTCGCTCGCGAGCGACGGCACGGTGGTGGTGGGCGCGGCGCTCGAGCTCGTTCCCTTGCCCGTGCTGCTCGCCGGCTTCTTGCCCGACGATCCGCCGAGGGTGACGGCGAGGACTGCGGCGACGACGACGACGACGGCGGCGGCGGCGAGGACGCGGATGCGGCGCGCCCGGATCGTGGCGTCGGAGACGGTCTGCTTGCGTGGGCTGTGGGAAGGCACGGGCGCACGGTAGCGGCTCGGGGGCCCGAGGTGGTGGCAATCGCGGCCATCACCTCGTCACCGCACTGCCCGGAGCCCTCAGCCGCCTGTCGCGCGGCCGAGCCAGGTGGCACGCCGCGCCGGACGACCGGAGCGCTCCTCGACGGCGTCGGCCGAGGACATCACCGCGAGCGCGGAGCTCACGCCGAGGTAGCGGAAGGGCTCGGGCTCCCAGGGGCGTGAGCGGCGGCCGACCCAGGCGAGGCGGACGAGGTCCGAGTCGGCGCCGGTGAGCAGGTCGGCGAGGGTCCGCCCGGCGAGGTTCGCCGTCGACACGCCGTCACCGACATAGCCGCCCGCCCACGCCAGTCCCGCTCGGCGGTCGTAGCCGACCGACGGGAACCAGTCCCGCGGCACGCCGAGCGGGCCACCCCAGCGGTGCGTGATCTCCACGCCTGCGAGCGGAGGGAAGAGCTCGGCGAGGGTCGCGGCGAGCTTCGCGTGGACGGCAGGCACCCGGTCGTAGTCCGGGCGGATCGCCGACGCGAAGTGGTACGGCGCGCCACGCCCACCGAACGCGATCCGACCGTCGGCGGTCCGCTGGCCGTAGACGACCAGGTGGCGGTCGTCCGCGAACGTCTCGCGGCGCGAGAGGCCGATGGCATCCCACGTGCTCTCCGGAAGTGGCGCGGTTGCGAGCATGAGCGAGTAGACGGGCGCGAGTGCCCGCCGCGCGCCCCGGAGGCCCGCTGTGTAGCCCTCCGTCGCACGCACGACGACGCCGGCGCGGACCTCGCCGTCGGTGGTCGCCGCGCGCCCGGGCGTGATCGTCGTCACCCTGGTGCGCTCATAGAGCGCGACACCGAGCCTCTCGACGGCCACCGCGAGGCCGCGGGCGAGGCGTCCGGGATGGATCACCGCGCAGTGCGGGGTGGTGAGCGCGCCGAGAGCACCCGCGCAGCGGACGAGCCGGGCAGTCTCGTCGGGGCCGACGAGGTCGAGGTCGTCCGGACCCACGCCGAGGGCGCGTGCTCCGGCGAGATCGGCGCGTGCCCGGCTGAGCTGCGCTTCGCCACGCAGGACGACCACAGAGCCGCCTTTTTCGAAGTGGCAGTCGATGCCCTCGGCGGCGGCGGCGCGACCCACCTCGTCGACCGAGGCCTGCATCGCTCGACGCATCGCGCGTGCGGCGGCGACCCCTTGCTCGCGGGCGATCCGGCCGTCCGAGGCGGCGAAGAGCGCCGAGCACCAGCCGCCGTTGCGTCCCGACGCGCCGTACCCGGCCACCTCGGCCTCGAGCACGGCGACGCGAAGCGACGGGTCCTGTCGCTTGAGGTAGTACGCGGTCCACAGCCCGGTGAAGCCACCGCCGACGACCGCGACGTCGACGTCGAGATCGCGTCCGAGCGCGGGGCGGGCGACGACCGGCTCGTCGAGCGAGTCGAACCAGTACGAGACGTCGCGGTAGCCACCGCGGGCGGCTGGTCCGACCGTGCCCGGCATCGCGGCTGGCGCGCCGTCGTCCGGCGTCAGATCTGCTTCCACGCCTCTGTGAGCACGGTCCGCAAGATCGAGGAGATCTCGGCGAACTGCTCCTCGCCGCACACGAGAGGCGGCGCGAGCTGGATCACCGGGTCGCCGCGGTCGTCGGCTCGGCAGACGAGCCCGGCCTCGAACAGTCGCGGAGACAAGAACCTGCGGAGCAGCCGCTCGGACTCGTCGTCGTCGAAGCTCTCCCGCGTGTCCTTGTCCTTCACGAGCTCGATCCCGTAGAAGAAGCCGTCGCCGCGTACGTCACCGACGATCGGCAGGTCTCGCAGTGCCTCGAGCTCGGCCCGGAACGCACCCTCGGTCGCCCGCACGTGGCCGAGGAGGTCTTCGCGCTCGAAGATGTCGAGGTTCGCGAGCGCGACCGCGCTCGAGACCGGGTGCCCGGCGAAGGTGATGCCGTGGAGGAAGCTGCGCGAGCCTTCGAGG
>JAJYGM010000530.1 GCA_021785095.1 Actinomycetes bacterium | reverse complement strand
CCCTCCGCTCGTCACCCTCGACGACGGCGGAGCCGACGGCACCGTCGGCACGACCCCGGCCGGTGGCGCGGTGTGGGGCACCACCTTGCACGGCCTCCTCGAGGCTGACGCGGCGAGAGCGGCCGTCCTCGAACGCGTCGCGCGGATGGCGGGTAAGCACGTGGTCCAGGCCGGGTCGTTCTCGGCCGCCCGCACGGAACGGATCGACCGGCTGGCCGACGCGCTCGAGGCGCACCTCGACCTCACGATGCTCGACCAGATCATCTCCGAGGGGCGGCTGTCGTGAGCGCCCGAATCGACGAGGTGCTCGCAGCCGTCTGCTCGAGGGTCGACCACCTGCGGGCATCCTTCGGCGAACCTCCGCAGTCCGAAGCAGGCTGGCACGACTGCGACGCGATCAGCGCTGCAGACCTGGAGACCGCGATCGACGAGGGAGCCGCCCACGCTGCAGGCGACCGCACGGTGGCGGCCTCCCTCCTCGTCCAGTCCTACGCGTACCGGGTCGCGGCAGTCAGCCTGGCGGCATTCGCCCTCGGGCTCCCCTGGCCGTCTCCGGCGGCGGCGGGCACCTCGGTGCGCATCTCCGGAGGTCGGGCGAAGTCGCTGCGTTTCCGCTGCGACGCGCTCGGCGAGGCAAGCGATGCAAGGGCGCTCGCGGAGGCGGCCTTCGCCTCCCACCTCGCCCCGCTCGTCTCGACGGCCCGTACGTCGCAGCGCCTCGGCGAGCGGCTGCTCTGGGCGAACGTCGCCGCCTCCTTCGCCGCGGCCTTCCGTGCGGTCGAAGGCGCGGCACGTGGCCGCGGCGACGAAGGGGAGAGCCTGGAGATCCGCCGCCGAGCAGCCGCGCTCCTCGCCCACGCGCCATGGCTGGCGGGCACCGGGCGGTTCGACGCGGGGCACGCCGAGTGGAGCTGGCAACGCTCCGCATGCTGCTTGTGGTACCGGACGTCGGGCGGTCGCACGTGCGAAGGCTGCAGCCTCCGCCGGGAGGCGGGCAGGTGAGCGAGGCGGCGACCGCGGGCCGCATCCACGTGATCGTGTCCACGCACACCGACCTGCTCGCGCTGCGCACCGCGGTCGAGGGCCTGCCCAAGGGGTTCCGTCGAGTCAGCGCAGCGACGACGTGGGCGGCCGACCCCGTCGGCGACCTCCAGGGGGCCAGCTGCGTCCTGGTCCGCCTCCTCGGTGGCCGCCGGGCGTGGGCCGAGGGCTTCGACCGCCTGCGGGCCAAGTGCGCGGGCTTGGGCGTCGCGCTGCTGGCATTCAGCGGCGAGGCAACCCCCGACCCCGAGCTCACCGCCGCCTCGACGGTGCCGAGCGCCACGGTCACCGAGGCGTTCGCCTACCTGGCCCACGGGGGGCCGGCGAACCTCGCGCAGCTGCTCCGCTTCGTGGCGGACACCGTGTGCTTCGACGGCTGGGGCTTCGAGCCACCCAGCCCCGTCGCGGACCACGGCGTCTGGCGGGAGCCGGACCCCGCAGCGTCGGGCCCGGTGGTGGGAATCGTCTTCTACCGCGCCCACCTGGTCGCCGGGAACACGCAGTTCGTCGACGACCTGTGCGCCGCCGTCAGCGCGGCCGGAGGACGACCGCTCGCCGTCTGGTGCTACTCGCTCCGCGAGAAGGCCGCCGAGCCGGTCGCGGAGCTCCTCCACCGCCACAACGCCAGGGTCCTCGTCACCACGGTGCTCGCCGCGGGGGGCGCGGCTGCCGCGGCCGGCACCACCGGCGGGCCCGGGGGAGCCGAGGGCGAAGGTTGGGACGTCTCGGAGCTTGCGCAGCTCGACATCCCTGTCGTCCAGGCTCCCTCGGCCGGGCGCTCGAGCGACGAATGGGCAGCCTCGGACTCGGGGCTCGGTCCATTCGACGTCGCCTCGGGCATCGCCATCCCGGAGCTCGACGGCCGCATCATCGCCCCAACGTTCGCCTTCAGCGAGGTTGTCGACGACGGAGACCAGCTCGGCACCAGCGTGCGGGCCTACCGCAGCATCCCCGACCGGGCGTCGCGCGTCGCGCGCCTGGCGCTGCGCCTGGCGCGCCTTCGCGACGCGCCGCCTTGGCGCCGTCGCGTCGCGATCGTGCTTTCCGCCTACCCGACGAAGCGGAGCCGGCTGGGCAACGCCGTCGGGCTCGACACTCCAGCCTCCGACCTGGTCGTCCTCGACGCGCTCGCCGCCGTCGGCTACCACATCGAGGGGCGCCCACCCGACGGCGACGCGCTGATGGGCGCACTGGCCGACGGGTTGACCTACGACGCCGGAGACCCCACGCAAGAGCAGCTCACCATGGCCGTGGGCAGCCTGCCCGTCAGTCACTACGCCGCGTGGCTCTCGACGTTGCCCGACGCAGCAAGAGACGATCTCGAGTCGGCGTGGGGCCCACCCCCCGGGCGCCATCGGGTCCACGACGAGCACCTCGTGTTCAGCGGGATCGAGCTGGGCAACGTGATCATCGCCATCCAGCCCCCGCGGGGCTACGGCGACGATCCCATCGCTGTCTACCACTCGCCGTCGCTGCCCCCGACCCACCACTACCTCGCCTTCTACCGCTGGCTGGACGAGGTCTGGGGTGCCGACGCCGTCGTCCACCTGGGCAAGCACGGCACGCTCGAGTGGCTGCCCGGCAAGTCCGTCGCCCTCTCGGCGGGCTGCTGGCCCGACGCCGCGCTCGGCGACGTGCCGCTCTTCTACCCCTTCGTGGTGAACGACCCCGGAGAGGGCACCCAGGCCAAGCGTCGCAGCCACGCCGTGGTGGTCGACCACCTGGTCCCGCCGATGACCAGAGCCGACACCTACGACGAGCTCGAACGTCTCGAGCAGCTCTTCGACGAGTACGCACAGCTGCAATCCCTGGACCCGGCCAAGCTGCCCGCACTGCGCGAGCAGATCTGGGCACTGCTGCGCGACGCCAGCATCGACCAGGACCTCGGCCTCTCCGCCGTGGCGCTGGACGACGGGTTCGACGACGTCGTCCTCGCCGTCGACGGCTATCTCTGCAGCCTCAAGGACGCGCAGATCCGCGGCGGGCTCCACGTCCTCGGGCTCGCGCCGGCGGGCGACGCGTTGGTCGACATGGCGCTGGCGATCACCCGCCTGCCGCAGGGCAGCGTCCCGTCGCTCCGCCACCAGGTGGCCTCCGATCTCGGCCTCGACCCTGACGACCCGCAGCAACTCGACCGCATCGAGGAGACGTCTCGCTCCCTCGTCCTCGCCGCCGCGTCCGACGGTTGGGTGGCGCGCCCCGACGCGACAGCGACCATCGCATGGGTCTGCACGTCGCTGGTCCCGAACCTGCGGCGGGCCGGCGACGAGGTGACCAACCTGTTGGCCGGTCTGGACGGCCGGTACGTGCCGGCCGGGCCGAGCGGCGCGCCCACCCGCGGATGCGCCCACGTCCTTCCCACCGGGCGGAACTTCTACTCCGTCGACCCCAAGGCCTTGCCCACGGAGCTCGCCTGGGAGGTCGGCAAGAAGCTCGCCGATGCCGTACTCGACC
>JAJYGM010000395.1 GCA_021785095.1 Actinomycetes bacterium | reverse complement strand
GCACCGCCGGGGCGGGGAGCTGGAGCTCCACCATGCGCGCAAGGACGACCTTCTTGAGCCGTCCCCGGCGGATGTCCGAGACCGCGAGCGCGACGGCCTCCGCGTACTCGACGGGGGAAGGCACCTGGCGGAGCCGGACCGCGTCGAGCGCGCTGCCCGGGTCCGCCCCGCCGGCTGCGCGTGCGCCGGCACCGCCGGGGGGCCGGCGCGACCCGCGTCCGGTGCCTCTCGAATCACGCGGTCGGACCTCGACCACCCAGGTGCGGCCGCCGGCGTCCCGGCACCACGTCTCCGCCGGGACGACGAGGAGCGCGGGCGCGTTGCGGTCGAACGCGAACGCCCCGAGCGCGATCGGACCGGGCGCGCTGAGCTCGTCGCCGGCCGCCTCTTCGGTGTGGTGCTCGACCGCGGCGAGCCAGGCGCGCACAGCGGCCAGGTCATGCGCGTCCTCGAGCCCCCTCGGGAGCGAGAACGCGGCCGCGACCCCCGTTGCCGCGAGGAGCCTCTCCCTCCCGGCGACGAGGGCGCCGTGGTCGGCAGCCTGCGCGAGCCGTTCCTCCGCCCCCGCCGACCAGATCGAGGGGTCGACGGCTCTCGAGACCGCCACGAGCTCGGCAGCGTCCGGGAGACCCGGCGCGTCGACCGCCGCAGGCCGGGGGAGGGTGGCGCTCACGGGGCGGCGGGCTCGCCGGCGCGCGTGGCGGTCAGGATCTGGCTGAGGCCTCCCTGGAGGAGCTGGCGACCGACGGCGGCGAAGCCCGACCGCCGGAGCAGCGCACGGAGCTCTCCGTCCTCGGGCAGGTACGCGACGGAATCGGGGAGCCACCGGTACGCGTCGGCGTCGGAGAGCGCTGCGCCGATGGCGGGCACGACGTGCTGGAACCAGAGCGCGTGGCCCGCGCGCACGAGCCGGCACGACGGGGTCGCCACCTCGAGGAGCGCGACGCGTCCGCCGGGTCGCAGGACGCGGGCGACCTCTGCGAGCGACGCGCCGAGGTCGGTGAAGTTCCGAAGTGCGTAGGCGCAGAGCACCCCGTCGAACGACGCGGTCGCGAACGGCAACGTTGCCGCGTCGCCGAGCGCGGCGGGGAGCCGGTCGGCGCGCCGCGCGAGCATCCCCGCGCTCAGGTCGGCTCCCACCACGCGGTAGCCGCGGCGCTGCGCGATGTCGCCGAGCGCACCCGTCCCGCAGGCGAGGTCGAGCACCAGCGACCCCGGAGCGAGCGCGAGCGCACGGACCGTGCGATGTCGCCAGTGCTGGTCCATGCCGAGGGAGATGATCCGGTTGACGCGGTCGTAACGCGGCGCGATCGCGTCGAACATCGCCCGGACGAGGACGGTCTTCTCCCTCCCTGAAGGAAGCTTCGCCGTGGTCACGCCCGGTAGTAGCGGACGACCACCTGCGCGGCGCAGCACGGTTTCGCTGCGCCGCGGACCTCGACCGTGACATCGAGGGCGGCCTGGACGCCGCCGTCGACCGGTTCGGCGGACGCGACGCTCGCTCCGACGCGGACTTCCGAGCCGACCGGCACGGGGGCCGGGAACCTCACCTTGTTGCACCCGTAATTCACCGCGAGCCCGACGTTCTCGACGCGCACCACCTGTGCGAGCAGGAACGGCACGAGCGAGAGCGTCAGGTAACCGTGGGCGATCGTCGTTCCGAACGGCCCCTTCGCCGCGCGCTCGGGGTCGACGTGGATCCACTGGTGGTCCCCCGTCGCGTCGGCGAAGCGGTCGACTCGCTCCTGGTCGACCGTCAGCCAGTCGCTGTAGCCCAGGTGGTGGCCGACAAGGGTCTGGACCTGGTCGACGCCGTCGATGGTCGTGGTCAATGGTGCTCCTCGCCCGCCGCCGCCAGCCCGGCCGCGGCCTACTTGAACCAGATGCGCTCGTAGTGCCGGCTGTCCGGATGGAGCAGCAGCGCGACGAGGACGCCCGCGAACAGCAGGTTCAGGATCCCGCCGAACCCGCCGCCGGCGATCATGAGGCCCAGGACGACGAGCAGGTAGGCGCCCGCGAGCGCGACTGCCGCCCAGTACGCGAGGCGCTTCTCGTTGGCGATGCCGAACGCAGCGGCCGCGAGCAGGACGAAGAGGAAGAGGAAGGGCGACTCGCCCAACGCGATGGTGAAGACGAGCGCCAGCGCTGCGTTCAGGTAGGAGAAGACGACGGCACCCTGGAGCGTCTGGGGCTGGCTCTGGTCGATCCATCGGGGTGGCACTCGACCATTCTGCCAGTCCCCGTCCTCCGGCGGTACATCGGTACGCTGAGGCCCGTGACGATCACCGCCCGACGCCGTTCTCGCCGCAGCTCCCCGTTCAACGCCCACGGTGAGCGGCATCACCGGAACGTGAAGTCCGGTGGCGCCAGGGCGGCCATCTTCGGGATCAGCGACGGGCTGGTGACCAACGTGTCGCTCATCCTGGGCGTGGCGGGCGCGCACCCCGGCGGCGGGATCGTCCGGCTGTCCGGGCTCGCCGGTCTGGTCGCGGGCGCCTTCTCGATGGCGGCAGGGGAGCTCGTGTCCATGCAAGCCCAGCGGGAGCTCTTCGAGCGTGAGCTCGCCGTGGAACGCGACGCGCTCGCGCAGAGCCCCGCCGCCGAGCAAGGGGAGCTCGTCGCGATCTACGAGCGCCGGGGCCTCACGCCGTCCCTGGCCAAGGAGCTCGCCGAGCTCATGATGCGCGACCCGAAGACCGCGCTGGAGACGCATGCCCGCGAGGAGCTCGGCATCGACCCGACATCGCTCGGCTCGCCGGTCGTCGCGGCCGTGAGCTCGTTCGCGACGTTCGCGCTGGGCGCGCTCCTGCCGCTGATCCCCTGGCTCCTCGCGCACGGCAACGGCGCGCTCCTCGCCTCGGTGGCGATCGGTGCGGCAGCGGCGGTCGGGGTCGGGGTGATGCTCGGGGTCCTCACGGGGAAATCGGTGGTGAAGAGCGCGGCGCGCCAGCTCGCCGTCGCTGCCGTGGCGGCCGCGGTGACCTACGGCATCGGCCGCGCGGTCGGCGCGTCGGGCTGAGCACCCGCGGGCACCGTCCCTTCGAGCTCCACCTCCCGGTGGTCCTCGGTGAAGCCGAGCGATCGGTAGAGGACCAGGGCCGGCGTGTTGGTGGCCTCGACGTAGAGCATCGCGGTGGGCACCGCGCGGGTGGCGAGATGGCCGAGCCCCGCGCGGGCGAGCGCGCGCCCGAGCCCCCTGCCCTGGAAGTCCGGGTCGACGCCGATCACGTAGATCTCTCCGAGCACAGGGCTGCGGTGCACCTTGGTCCAGCAGAAGCCCGCGAGGCGGTCGCCCTCATCGTGCAGCAGGAACCCCGTCGGGTCGAACCAGGGCTCCTGCTCGCGGCGCCGGAGGTCTGCGAGCGTCCAGGACCCCTGCTCGGGGTGGCCGGCGAACGCGCGCGCGTTCACCTCCAACCATGCGTCATCGTCGCGACCGGGACGGAACGGCCGGACCTGGAGCGGCGGCGAGGTCGCGTCGTGCACGGCCTCGGGGGGGAGT
>JAJYGM010000161.1 GCA_021785095.1 Actinomycetes bacterium | reverse complement strand
GCCGGTGCCGTTCTGGGAGTGGCTGATCGCCGAGGTCCACGCCCGCGACCAGGACGTCATCTTCCTCGCGGAGGCGTTCACGCGCCGGGCGATGATGCGCCACCTGGCGAAGGTCGGCTTCACCCAGTCCTACACCTACTTCACCTGGAAGAACTCCCGCCACGAGCTGACCGAGTACGTTTCCGAGCTCGCTTACGGCGAGGAGCGCGATTACCTGCGCCCCAACTTCTTTGCCAACACGCCCGACATTCTGCACGCCTACCTGCAGCAGGGCGGGCCACCCGCGTTCGTCGCGCGGCTCGTGCTGGCGGCGACGCTCAGCCCGAGCTACGGGATCTACTCGGGCTTTGAGAACTTCGAGAACACGCCGCTGCACGAGGGCTCGGAGGAGTACCTGGGCTCGGAGAAGTACGAGCGCAAGAGCCGCTCGCTGGACGGGCCGCTGCTGCCGCTGATCGAGCGCGTCAACCACGCTCGCCGCGCGCATCCGGCGCTAGCACAGTTGACTGACCTGACGTTTCTCGAGACCGCCAATGAGGCGCTGATCGCCTACCTCAAGCGCGCTGGCCAAGACACCGTGATCACCGTCGTGAACCTCGACCCGCACCGCTCGCAGGAGGGGCTCGTCACCGTCGGCGGCCAGTTCGGGCTGCCCGACGCCTTCACCGTGCACGACCTGCTGGCCGACGCGGACTACCGCTGGCGGGTGGGCGGCAACTACGTGCACCTGGGCCCTGGTGACGCTCACCTGGCCTGGGTGGCGGTGGCGTGATGCCGGGTGCGCCCGTTGGCCCCACCCCCGGTCGTGCCCAGACCAGCCAGTGGTTTCAGGCGGACCCGCTGTGGTTCAAGCAGGCGATCTTCTACGAGGTCCACATCCGCGGCTTCTACGACTCAGACGGTGACGGCTCCGGTGACTTCCGCGGCCTGAAGGAGAAGCTCGACTACCTCGAGTGGCTCGGGATCGACTGCATCTGGCTGTTGCCCTTCTACGCCTCGCCGTTGCGCGACGGGGGCTATGACATCTCCGACTTCTACGCGGTCCACCCGGACTACGGGACCGTCGAGGATGTGAGGGCACTGGTGGACGCGGCGCACGCGCGCCAGATCCGCGTGATCGCGGACCTGGTGATGAACCACACCTCCTCCGAGCACCCCTGGTTTCAGGAGTCGCGCTCGAGCCCTGAGAGCCCCAAGCACGACTGGTATGTGTGGTCTGACAGCCCCGAGCGCTACCAGGACGCGCGCATCATCTTCATCGACACCGAGACGTCGAACTGGACCTACGACCCGGTCGCCGGCCAGTACTACTGGCACCGCTTCTTCTCCCACCAGCCGGACCTCAACTACGACAACCCCGAGGTTCAGGAGGCGATGCTCGACGTGCTGCGCTTCTGGCTGGAGCTCGGGCTCGACGGCTTCCGCCTCGACGCCGTCCCCTACCTGTATGAGCGGGAGGGCACGATCTGCGAGAACCTGCCCGAGACCCACGCCTACCTCAAACGCGTCAGGCGAGAGATCGACGAGCGCTTCCCCGACCGGGTGCTCCTGGCGGAGGCCAACCAGTGGCCGCAGGACGTGGTCCAGTACTTCGGCGCAGGTGACGAGTGTCACATGGCCTTCCACTTCCCGGTCATGCCGCGCATGTTCATGGCCCTGCGCCGCGAGCAGGCCACGCCGATCTACGAGGTCCTCGAGAACACCCCGGCGATCCCGGAGAGCTGCCAGTGGGGGCTCTTTCTGCGCAACCACGACGAGCTGACGCTCGAGATGGTCACCGACGAGGAGCGCGACTACATGTATGCCGAGTACGCCAAGGATCCGCGTATGAAGCTCAACCTCGGGATCCGCCGGCGCCTGGCGCCACTGCTCGAGGGCGGTCGTGGCGAGATCGAGCTGCTCACCGCCATTCTGTTCGCGCTGCCAGGCTCACCGGTGCTCTACTACGGCGATGAGATCGCGATGGGCGACAACGTCTTCCTGGGTGATCGTGACGGCGTGCGCACGCCGATGCAGTGGAGCGTCGACCGCAACGGCGGCTTCTCCCGGGCCGACTTCGCGCAGCTCTACTGCCCGCCGCTGATGGACCCCGTCTACGGCTACCAGGCCGTCAACGTCGAGGCGGCGCTGCGCACCCCGACCTCGCTGCTGCGCTGGGTGCACCGCTTCATCGAGCTGCGCAAGCTGCACGCGGTGTTCGGCTCGGGCAGCTACGAGCCGATCCACAGCTCGAACCCGAGGATCTTCGCGCTGATCCGCCGCCTCGACGAGGAGGTTGTGCTTTGCGTGCACAACCTGTCGCGTTCCGCCCAGGCGGTTGAGCTCGATCTCTCCGCCTATGAGGGACGCCATCCCGTCGAGCTGTTCGGCGACTCGCGCTTCCCGCCCATCGGGCAGCTACCGTACCTACTCACGTTCCAACCGCGGGGCTACTACTGGTTCTCTCTGGTCGACGAGCGAAAGGAACCTGCAGGTGACTGAGCAGCTGCGTGACTGGCTACGGGAGCAGCGCTGGTTTGCCGCCAAGGATCAGGGCCTGATTGGCGTCGAGGTGGTGGAGCAGGCGCCGCTCGTCGATGGCATGACGCTCGCGCTCGTGCAGGCGCAGCTGGCCGGCGCCGCCCACGAGCTCTACCAGCTGCTGCTGAATACAGACGGTGCGCTCGACGGTTTTGATGTGCTCGCCAAGCCAGCCTGTGCGCATGCGCTTTTGGCCGAGATCGAGTCAGGCGGTGAGCTTCAGGGCCGCCATGGGCGCTTCTTCTTCCGGCGGGCCCGGGGCGACGGTGCGGTCGCCTCCGTCGGGCCGGATGAGCCGGTGCGGCCGATGGGCGCCGAGCAATCCAACAGCTCAGTCGTGTTCGGGGAGCGGCTTGCGCTGAAGGTCTACCGCAGGCTCGAGCCGGGTATCAACCCGGAGCTGGAGATGCTGCGCTTCCTCACCGCCCACGGCTACCCGAACATCGCGCCGCTGCACGGCTGGTTTGAGTACGAGGGCGAGGCGCTGGCGGCGACGCTCGGGGTCACGCAGCGCTACCTGGCCGGCGGCACCGACGGCTGGCAGCTGGCGCTTGAGCAGATTCCGCACCAGCCGGCGCGCTTCCTGGCCCACCTGGGCGCGCTGGGCGAGGCGACCGCACGGCTGCACACGGTGCTCGCAAGCGACACCGAAGACCCGGCCTTCTCGCCCAGGGACCCGAGCAGCGAGTTTTTGAACATCCTGCGCGCGACGCTCGACGACCAGCTCGAGCGGCTCTTCGGCCACCTGCCGGAGGACCCCGGCCTGGCGCCGCTGGCAGGGCTCGAGCAGGGTGTCAGGGAGTGCATCAGGATTCCCAACCAGGGACCGATCGGGGGTAAGAGCATCCGCATCCACGGCGATTACCACCTCGGCCAGACGCTGCACACGCAGGCGGGCTGGACGCTGCTCGACTTCGAGGGCGAACCGGCGCGGCCGCTCAACGGCCGCCGCCAGAAGCGCTCGCCGCTGCGCGACGTGGCCGGCATGCTGCGCT
>JAJYGM010000035.1 GCA_021785095.1 Actinomycetes bacterium | reverse complement strand
GTGTGCGATCAGGTCGAGGACCTCCTGCTGGTAGGCGAGGTCGAGCCCTGTCGTCGGCTCGTCGAGAACGAGGACGGGGGACTCTTGCGCGAGAGCCCTCGCGATCACCGTGCGCCGGCGCTCGCCCCCGGACAGGGACGAGACCGTCCGGTCGCTCAGAGCAGCGAGGTCGAGCTCTCCGATGACGCGGGACGCGACCGCGTGGTCCGTGGCGCTCTCGACACCGAGGGGCTGGAGATGGGCGGTGCGCCCGAGCAGGACGTAGTCGAAGACGTGCACGCCCGGTGGGACGACCGGCTCCTGCGGCACGAGCGCGACGAGGCGGGCGCGCTCGCGGCGCGAGAGCCGCTCGAGCAGCTTGCCACCGACGCGCACGTTGCCGTCGTGACGCGCGAGGCCGGTGATCGCACGGACGAGTGTCGTCTTGCCTGCGCCGTTCGGACCTGCGACCGAGCACCAGTGCCCCGCCGCGACCGCGAGGTCCACGCCGTCGAGGAGGGTGTGCCCGTCGACGCGCACCGTGAGGCCGCTGCAGTCGAGGTCCGCCGGCCCACCGGCGCGCCCCGGGCTGGGACGCCCGGTGCTCACCACTGCACGCCGCCGCGCCGGCGGAGCACGAGGACGAAGAAGGGACCGCCGAGCGCGGCGGTCACGACGCCGATGGGCAGCTCCGCCGGAGCGAGGGCCGTGCGGGCGACGAGATCGGCGAGGACGAGGAACGCACCGCCGGTGACCAGCGACAGCGGGAGGACCGAGCGGTAGCTCGTGCCGCCGACGAGCCGGACGGCGTTCGGCACGATGATCCCGACGAAGCCGATCAGGCCGCTCACCGAGACCGCTGCGGCCGTGCCGAGCGACGCGGCGGCGAGCACGACGAGCCGGGTGCGAGCGACGTCGAGCCCGAGCGCCGCTGCCTCGTCGTCGCCGACGGCGAGCACGTCGAGCCGCCGGCATGCTGCGAGCAGGACGGCGAGGGTGACGACCGCGTAGGGCAGCAGGAGCAGGACGTCGTACCAGCCGGCGGTCGAGAGGTCTCCGAGAACCCAGGAGTAGACGTCGCGCAGCGTCTGGGTCTGGCGGAGCTGGAGGTAGGTCTGGACGGCGGTGAGCATGCTCGAGATGGCGATCCCAGCGAGCAGGAGAGTGGCGGGGGATCGCTCGCCACGGCGGACGCCGAGGAAATAGGTGAGCCCGACTGCCGCGAGTGCTCCGGCGAACGCGGCGAGCGGGACGAACGCGAGAGGTCCGGTGGCGCCCTCGGCGCCCGCGTCGATCGCGATGGTCGCGCCGAGCCCGGCTCCGGCGGCGACGCCGAGCAGGTAGGGGTCGGCGAGGGGGTTGCGGAACACGCCCTGGTAGGCGCCACCGGCCGTGGCGAGCGTGCCGCCCACGAGCAGGCCGAGCGCGACGCGAGGCGCGCGTATCTGCCAGACGACAGCGGCGTCGACCTCGGACAGGCCCGTAGCGAGATGCAGGCCGGTGAGCCGGTCGAGCACCTCCACGACGGCCCCCGGCGGGCTGATCGGTATCGGGCCGATCACGAGGCCGAGGACGACGGCCGCCACGAGAGCGGCAGTGGCGCCGACCACCACAGCTGGTCGGGCATGCCGCCGGCCAGGTGGCCGCCGAGGCCTCACCGTCGGTCCGTCAGCTCGCCTTGGCCGCCGGCACCTTGTCGACGGCGTCGACGACCGCTCGTAGGAGGTCGACGACGCGCGGGCCCCACCGCGAAGCGATGTCCTGGTCGAGCTCGACGACACGGTGGTCCCGGACGGCCGCGAGCGACGACCAGCCAGGGCGGGCCGCGATCGACGAGAGCGACGACCCGTCGGCGACGAAGACGAACGTCGGATTGTCCCGCACGACGACCTCCGAGGAGAACTCGGGATAGTCGCTGCCAGCGACGGAGGCACCGGCGATGTTGCGCAGACCGGCGAGCTTCAGCACCGAGCCGATGAACGTGTCCGTCGTCGCCGTGTAGAGCGGGCCGTAGCCGATCTCGTAGAAGTAGGTGAGAGGGCGGCCGCGGTGGCGTACGGACGCGACGACGGACGCGATCTGCCGGCGCATGGACGAGATCTCGCGCTGGGCTCCGAGCACCTGCCCGGTGACGCGTCCGAGGGTCGCGATCTCGCCGTAGGTCTGCGCGAGGTCGGATGCGGCCGGGACGTAGAGCGTCGGGATCCCGAGGAGGCGCAGGGACGCGACGAGGTCGGGCGGGGTGGGGTTGTACGAGACGACGACGAGGTCGGGTCGGTAGCGGGCGATCGCCTCGACGTTCGGCGTATACCCAGAGAGCGTCGTGCGCGGCACGTCGGACGGGTAGTTCGAGTCGTTGTCGACCGCTACGACCTGGTGGCCCGCGCCGATGGCGAAGAGCATCTCGGTCGTCGTGGGCGACAGCGACACGATGCGATCGGGCCTGGACGCGACGCGCACCGGGCCGTAGCGAGTCGGGATGGTGACGGGGAAGCCCCCGTTCGCCGCAGGCACCTGCGCGGACGGGTCGCCGGCGCCACGCGGGCGGGACTGCGCGCCTGCGCCCGCGCCGACAGCGCCTGTCGAGGCGAGCACCGCTGCTGCGAGTGCGGCCGACCGAAGGAACGTGTGACGACGAGACATCCGGGTCCTCTCTCCGTCCGAGTGGGTGACGTCGACGGAGAGGACGCGACAGGCTCCCGACCGCACGAGCTGCCCTTCCTCGAGAGCTCTCTTTCGTGCACCGACAGTCAGGCGATCTGGCTCGGCCGTGTGGCCTTACAGCTGCGGGACAGCGCCGGACTCGCACCGGACTTCGCTGACTCGTCGGTCGGTGCCACCCTACACGCGACGGCGGCTCCGGCGGTCGAGCAGGACGAAGGCACCGAGCGCTGTGGCGAGGTAGGTGAGATAGGCACCGAGCTGCAGGGGGGTGGGCTGCTGCGCGTAGCCGAACAGGCTGTGGAAGACGTCGCCCAAGGACGAGGCCTCGGACAGCCAGTGCGCGGTGTCCCACAGCGGGTGGTCGCCGAGATGCACCCAGCCGAGCTGTTGGAGGTTCTCCACGGTGTCGGCGACGAGCCCCGCGGCGAACACCATGAGGATGCTGCCGATCCACGCGAAGAACGCCCCGAGGTTGACCTTGCGGCCGAGGCGGTAGACGGCGAAGGCCATGACGAGCGCGACGAGGAGCCCCAGCGCGCCGCCGGCAAGGACGCCGTGCGTGCCGGTGGCGAAGACGATCGCGAGGGTGAACACCGCCGTCTCGAGCCCTTCGCGGCCGACGGCCTGGAACGCGAGCAGCCCGAGCCCGAGTCGCTCGCCCCGACCCACGGCGGCTTCGGCGCGCGTGCGCAGCTCGGACCCGACAGAGCGCGCGTGGGAGCGCATCCAGAACGTCATGTACGTGAGCACCACGGCTGCGACGACGAAGGTGCAGGTCTCGAAGATCGTCTGGACGCGCCAGCCCGCGTAGGCGCGGCTGGTGAGGTACGCCGCCACCCCGCCCGCCGCCGCGAGGACGAGCCCTGCCGCGCCGCCGAC
>JAJYGM010000674.1 GCA_021785095.1 Actinomycetes bacterium | reverse complement strand
GGTCGGGTTCGCCTCTCCCAGCTCATGGACGGCGAGCGCCGTCTCGTGGGACACGACGGCTCGTCCACGAGCCCACAGCGACCAGCGGACCAGGTCGTCGTGCGCTCCGACCGGCCACTCGGGCAGCCGGAAGAGGCCCCGGTCGACCCGGATCCAGTTGCCCCGGTCGGCATGGAACTTCTGCGCCTGGTAGGAGTACCCGACGCCGAGCGCCTGCGCCGCGCTGAAGTATCCCGACTGGGTCGCAGCCAGGGCAGCCAGACGGCGTCGGAGATCCTGGCGGTCGACTCGCACCCCATGATCCTACATCGAACCTTTAGTTTCGCGTGCCTACGAGGCGTAGAGCAGCTCTTCGAGGCGCTCGACGGCGTCTTGGAAACCGTGAGGTCCGCCGAACTGGGCGGCGATCTCGGTGGGGCTCCCGTGCCGGTCCAGGGGCGGGACCTCGAGGACCCGAAGGTCGTCGAGCTGGGAGATGCCGTGGTCGGCGTACTTGTCGAGGAGGTCGGCGAGGACAGCCCGGGCCTCCGGCGAGAAGGCACCCAGGAAGGCAGCCTGTCGATTGCGGACACGCCCGGCTCGCTCTCGCCGGGTGATGGCGTCGCCGTTCCACGCCACGTGGACGAGCAGGTCGAGCGGGTCGAGGTCGCTGAGCCCGAGCCTCTCGGCTGCTTCGGCGAGGTCGATGCCTCGCGTGAGCAACGCATCGGCGACTTCCATTCGCCCGGGCGGGCTACGCCATGCCGCCCGGAGATCGTTCGGGCTCGGGTAGAGCCGGCGGACCGTGTCGGCGAGGTAGTCGCTGTACTCGGCGAGTCGCAAGCGCCCGGTGGTGGGATCGGGGAGGTAGATCCCCTCGACGGCGACATAGGCAGTGCCGTCGTCGACGTAGAACTTCCGGACCGCGACGTCCTCTACGTCGTCCGGGTCAGCTTCGTCCGCGCCGGTGCCTTCGTCCCCGTAGGCGGGCTCGGGCTCGGCGACCTCCGGCTCGCTCACGATCCCGCCTTCGTCGTCGATCTCCTCGGTGACCGGCGGCGCTTCGGGGGGACCGTCGAACTCCGGGTCCTCGAACAGGGCCGTGGCCCCTGAGTAGTCGATGATCTCGAAGGTGAGCTTGTCGTCGTCGGGGTAGAGCCGCGTCCCCCGCCCGATGATCTGCTTGAAGTCCACCATGGAGCCGATCGGCTTGAAGAGCACGATGTTGCGCACGGTGGGCAGGTCCACGCCGGTCGAGAGCAGCTGGGAGGTCGTGGCAATGACCGGCGTCTCACGCTCCGGGTCGGCGAAGTCGCCCAGGTGCTGGCGGCCCACGTCGCCCTCGTCGGAGACGATCCGGACCGCGTAGTTCGGGTACTGGCGGGCCAGGTCCGCGTTGGCATTGTTGAGCGACTGGCGCATCTGGTCCGCGTGCTCGGAGTCCACGCAGAACACCACGGTCTTCGCCATGCGGTCGGTGCGCCGGAGGTAGTCGCTCAGGTGCCGCGCCGCCTGGTCGGTCCGGACCAGCAACGACACCACGCGCTCGAAGTGCTTGGTCTCGTACACGCCTTCGGGGATCTCACGTCCGAAACGATCGAGCTGGCCCGGTGCCGGTGACCAGCCCTCAGCGTCGGGACTGAGCACGACCCGCCGCACGCGGTAGGGGGCGAGGAAGCCGTCGTCGATACCTTGTGCCAGCGAGTACGTGTAGGCCGGATCACCGAAGTACCTGTAGGTGTCACGGTTCTCCTCGCGAAGGGGCGTGGCGGTCATGCCCAGCTGCACGGCTGGTGCGAAGTGCTGCAAGATCGCCCGCCACGACGACTCGTCCCGTGCACTTCCCCGGTGGCACTCGTCGACGACGACGAGATCGAAGTAATCCGCCGGATAGTCCCGAAAGACCCCGAGCGCGTCGCCGGAGTCGGCCAGCGACTGGTAGAGCGCGAAGTAGACCTCCCGGCCGGTCCTCGCCTCGCCCTGCACCTTCCAGATCGCGTCTCCGAACACCGGCTTGAACTCGCGCGAGATCGGCTGGTCGACGAGGATGTTCCGGTCGGCAAGGTAGAGGAAGCGGGGTCTTCGCCCCTCTCGCCACCGGCTCTGCCAGAGCTTCCAGATGATCTGGAGGGCCACGAAGGTCTTTCCCGTGCCGGTGGCCAGCGTCAGCAGGACCCGGGTGCTGCCGCCGTTGAGGATCGCATCCAGCGCGGCGTCGATGGCCGCCCGCTGGTAGTAGCGGGGCTCCTTGACGCGGCCATCGGGCAGCCGCAGGTCACGGTTGAACGGCAGCAGTCGGGTCTCGATCGCCACCTCGTCCACGAGGCCCTTCCAGGCTCGGTAGCGCTGCCACATCTCCTCTGGCGTCGGGAAGGCGTCCAGGTTCGACTCCAGGCCCGTGTCGTAGTCGTGCTCGACGATCCCCTTGCCGTTCGTCGAGTACGCCAAGGGCAGGCGCAGCATCTCCGCGTACCGCTTCGCCTGCTGCAATCCATCGCCGGCACGCTTGTGCTCCCGCTTCGCCTCCACGACGGCCACCGGCACGTTGGGCTCGTACTCCAGTACGTAGTCGGCACGGAGCGGGTCGTCCCGCTTGTGGTCTCGTCGACGCCTCGGCTGCCGCGGGACCGGCACGATCTTCCCGTCGGTCACCCGGTACTGCTCGACGAAGCGGTCCTTCCACCCGGCGGCATCGAGGCGCGGCACGACGTAGTCACGACACGTGTCCTTCTCCAGCGGCCCCGACATCGCGTTCACGCTACTTCCGCAGGTCCAGGCGTCGCCGAAGGGCGAGGCGTCGGCACGACCGTCTACTCGACACCGGGTCCGACCGCGCCCTGAGAATCCCCGCCCCGGCTCGCCCGGGGTAGCCGCTCGGGCGGCTGCCGGTAGCGGCGGTAGAGCGTCTGCCACGGGATACCGACCAACGGTGCGATCTCGCGCCAAGGATGGCGATGGGGTCGGGCCCACACCGCCGACCACACGGCTTGGTGGAAGGCCAGCTCGGCTTGGCGCCGGGCTGCGGCGAGCGCCTGCAGGCGCTCGGGCACGTCGCTGGCCGCCTGAGCGGCCAGGCCCCACCGGACCATGGCATTGGTGGCCTCGCCCGCCCGCTCGGCCAGCAGTGCCGTGTCCCGCTCCATCGCGAACTGGCTGCTCACGAGCCTGAGCGTACTCCCGTTGTCTCACATCCGCGACAAATCGGCGAAATCCGGACTTGGACCCCGTGTTCTTAAGGCGGACGGTGCTCCACCGGCCAACCAGCCCCCGTCTCGACCCACCCGGGCGAAAGGACTCCTGGACGTGACCCCTCCACCGGAAGCTCCCCATCCCCTTGACACGTCGCTGCCGCCCTCCCCGAGCTTGCACGGGCCGCTGGCGCGGTTCTTGTTGCACCCGCAGGTTGCGCTGCGCGACCTCGGACACCTGCTGGCCCACGCAGGCTGGTTCGTCCTCGGCCACCTCGGCCCACCCGTCGCAGCCCTGCTCGCCGCTGCCGTCATCGGCCAGGTGCTGCTCGCCCGGTGGCGGGCACGGCACGTCG
>JAJYGM010000747.1 GCA_021785095.1 Actinomycetes bacterium | reverse complement strand
GCGCTCGCGAGGATCGTGAGCGACCCGCCCTCCTCGATGTTGCGAGCCGCTCCGAAGAAGCGCTTCGGCGGGTAGAGCGCGCCGGAGTCGACACCACCGGACATGATCCGGCCCGTCGCCGGCTGGGAGAGGTTGTAGGCCCGGGCGAGGCGCGTGATCCCGTCGAGGATGATCACGACGTCACGACCCAGCTCGACGAGACGCTTCGCCCGCTCGATCGCGAGCTCGGCGACGGCGGTGTGCTCGTCGGCCGGCCGGTCGAAGGTCGACGCGATCACCTCGCCGCGCACGGACCGCCTTATGTCGGTGACCTCTTCGGGGCGCTCGTCGACGAGCAGCACGATGAGATGCACATCGGGGTTGTTCGCCTCGATCGAGTGCGCGATCTGCTTCATGATCGTCGTCTTGCCTGCCTTCGGCGGCGAGACGATCATCCCCCGCTGTCCCTTGCCGATCGGCGAGATGAGGTCGACGATCCTCGCCGTCATGTTGGACGGCTCGCCGGGCTGCTCGAGTCGGAGGGTCGAGTCGGGGAACAACGGGGTGAGGTCCTCGAAGCGCGGCCGCTGCCGGGCCTCCTCCGGAGGCAAGCCACCTACGGTGTCGATGCGGAGAAGAGCTGGGTACTTCTCGCTCGGGCCCGCGGGCCGGCATGCGCCCTCGATCGCGTCGCCCTTGCGGAGCGCGAACTTGCGCGCCTGGCTGACCGAGACGTAGACGTCCCTCGAGCTCGCCAGGTAACCGCTCGTGCGGAGGAACCCGTAACCCTCCTCCCTGAGGTCGAGCAATCCTTTGACAGGCACGAGGTCGCCCTGCCAGGACGAACCTTCCTGTGGCGCCAGCACCTCGCCGCGCTCGCGCTCGCGGCCACGCCGGCGGCGACCGCGCCGGTTGCCGGCATCGGTCGCGTATCCCGTCGCAGGGCCGGCCTGCGCCTGTGCCTGCGGTTGGTGGGAGGCGTGCTGCGGGCGCTCGCGCGCCTGAGCCCGTGGCCGCGTCTCACCCGCGCGCGCCTGCTCCTGCGCGTCGCGCCCGGAGACCGGTCCTGCCGCCGTGCCCGCGCGCTCGTCACTGGCGGCGACGTCCGGGCCGGCGACGGGTGCCACCAGTCCCCCTGGGCCGGATCCGTTGCGGGAACGACCGTCGGGTCGGTTCCCGTCTGCGACGTCGACTTCCTCGGACCGACCTGCCGGCTCGACCGGGACGGCGCTCGCGCCGCCCGGCAGCACCGTGGTGGCCGCGACGGAATCGGCCCCGGAGCTGCCGCCACCACCAAACAGCGTCGGCGGCGCGTCGGGCACGGCGGCGGCGCTCCGTCTGCTCGCCACCCGGGGCGAGCGCCGCGGACGGGCCGGTGCGTCCGGCTCGGCGGGATCCTCGAGCCCTCCGGCGAGCGCGATGACCGTCGCGACGCCGTTCGCATGGTCGCCGTTCGCATGGTCGCCGTTCGCATGGTCGGCCGACCCGTTCCCCGACGCCGCGGCAGCGTCGGGACCGACGCCGGTCGCCGTAAGGATGAGGTCGATGATGTCGGCCTTTCGCGACCGCGATGGCGGCTTCAACGCCATTGCGGTCGCGATGGCGTGGAGCTCGTCTCGCTCCTTGCGTTCGAGGATCGAGCGCTCGAGCTGCTCTCCTGCCATCGGCATGTACTCCTGTGCTCAGTGTTGCTCATGATCTGGCCTTTGCGTCCCGGGGCTACTTTTGCTCCGCCGTCTCCGCGCCCGCCTCCGACTCGACGCTCGCGCTGCCGGCCGCCGGTCACGTCGGAAGCTGCGACCGCGGCGCGGACACCGGCACAAGCGGCGAGCCGGCCCGCCGAGCTGGCTCGACCGGCCGCCCGCGAAGCGGGCTAGACACATCGGGACGCTGCGGAACCTGATCTCGGGTCAGTGTCGAGATCTCCGCGCCCACCCCCACCCGGTCGCCCCGTCGCGTACCCCCGCCGGGCGGACGCGGTGCGCTGGGTGCTGCCGTAGGGAAGCGGTGCTAGGAGTGAGTGTAACGACTGGCTGCGAGCAGGGCAACAACACCCCGCTCGCGGAGCGCGCCCGGCCGGCCAGAGCGGTGGCGAGGGAGCTCAGAGCCCGAGTGCACCGAGGACCGCATCGAAGGTGGCGTCGACTGCCTCCGGGACCGACACCTGGCTGATGGCGAGGTCCGGATCCTTCAATCCGTGGCCGGTGAGCACGCAGACCACCCGGGCTCCCGGCTGCACAGGCGTCTTCAGCAAGCCTGCGACCGACGCCGCGGACGCTGCCTCGCAGAAGACCGACTCCTCGACAGCGAGGAGGCGGTACGCCGCGAGGATCTCCTCGTCCGTCACCTTCGCGATCCCGCCGCCGGACTCCGAGGCGGCGGCGCTCGCCCCGTACCAGGACGCCGGATTGCCGATGCGGATAGCGGTCGCGATCGTCTCGGGATGGTCGACGACGTGACCGTCGACGATCGGGGCGGCGCCCGCCGCCTGGAAGCCGAGCATTCTCGGCAGCCGCGTCGACAAGCCGGCGGTCCGGTACTCGCAGTAACCCTTCCAGTAGGCGGTGATGTTGCCTGCGTTGCCGACGGGAATGCAGTGCACGTCGGGCGCGTCGCCGAGAGCGTCGACGATCTCGAACGCGCCCGACTTCTGGCCCTCGATCCGGTACGGGTTCACCGAGTTGACGACCACGACCGGAGCGTGGTCGGGAAGCCGGCGGACGATCTCGAGCGCGACGTCGAAGTTGCCCCGGACCTGGAGAACGCGTGCGCCGTGCACGAGAGCCTGGGCCAGCTTCCCGAGCGCGATGTGCCCCTCGGGGATGAGGACGACACAGGTCATGCCGGCGCGGGCGGCGTAGGCGGCAGCCGAGGCGGACGTGTTCCCGGTCGACGCACAGACGACCGCTCGCGCTCCTTCCTCGAGGGCCTTCGACATCGCAACGGTCATGCCGCGGTCCTTGAACGACCCGGTCGGGTTCGCTCCTTCGATCTTCAAGAACACGTCGGCTCCGACGCGCTCCGACAGGCGTGGGGCCGGGAGCAGTGGCGTCCCACCTTCGTTGAGCGTGACGACCGGCGTTTCGTCGCCGACGGGAAGGAACTCGCGGTACCGGCGGATCACCCCTTCCCACGAGCGTCCGTGCGTCGGCGACGGGTCGCCTGCGCGGCCGCCGCGAAAGGGTGCAACCACGCCGTCCACGTACCTTCCTCTCAAGCTTCCGGGCCGACGACCCGGAGGAGCTGGCCGATCCGCTCGACCGCGTCCACCGCGCGCAGCCCTGCGCGGGTCGCCTGCACGTCAGCCTCTCGTGCCCGGTGGGTGATGAGCACGAGCCGGGCCTCGGGACCGAGGTCGACCTGCTCCATCGAGCGGATCGAGACGCCATGCTCGCCGAAGACCGCGGCGACCGCCGCGAGCACGCCCGGGCGGTCGACGACATCGATCGTCAGGTAGTACTGCGCTTCGAGGTCGTCGATCGCACGGATCTCGACGTGCTCGCGTGGCGGGAGGTGCACAGCTGCGCCGCTCGCGAGGCTCCGGGCCGCGTCGAGGAC
>JAJYGM010000414.1 GCA_021785095.1 Actinomycetes bacterium | reverse complement strand
AGCAGGGCGACGGCTCCGAGGCCGCCGGCGCCGACACCGACGACACCCACCGGGGCTACGCGCCGGACGTGGAGAGACGGGCCGTGGCCTCGTCATGATCAGCCACGGGGCCTTCCTCCGCCGCCCGTGCGGAGGTGAGGCGCTCCTCGACCCGGCAGCGGCCCATCTGAGCGGGCCGGGAGCCGCCGAGCAGTTCGCCCGTCCCTTCTCCGGCGGCGACGTCTGCACCGCCAGGCGCCTCCACCCCGGGCTCGTCGTCTCGCTCCCGGGCGGCGATCCCGACCTCGTCGTCGGCGCGCTCCCCGTCGGCGGCTGCTCCGAGCTCGCCGTGCGGCGGGTCACCCGCCTCGCACACCGAGCCGGGAGACCGAAGGGGCGCTCGCCGTCGCCTGCGCAGAGCTCGACGCCGACCCGACGGTCGGCCTCGTGTCGCCCACCCGCCGGCTCGGATGCCCGCCGCACCATCTCTGGGCACGGTCTTCAGCGAGGCGACCGGCTGAGGCTCTGGCCGGTACCGGAACCGTCTTCGCGTGAGCACCGTCCTGCAGCGCCCAGAGGACGGGGAGCACGACTTCGCAGGCCCGGTCGCCGAGCTTGGCTTCGCCGACCATGCGCGCCTGACGAGGAGTGTGCGGGCGCTCGTAGGCACCCACCAGGATCGCGTGTGGTGCTCGTGGCGGATGCCTCCCGGCGCGAACCGGCGGGGACGAACGGCGAATAACTTACCGATGGCACGCGACGACGCCGCGGTGATCGCCGGCTCGATCGATGAGCCGGTCGCCTTCGCGGCGATCTTCGAGCGGCATTTCGGCCTCGTCTATCGCTACTGCGCCCGTCGGATCGGCCCGGAGGCGGCCGAGGACGCCGCCGGAGAGGTATTCTGCCGCGCCTTCGAGCACCGTCACCGCTACGACACTTCCCGGCCTGACGCTGCTCCGTGGCTGCTCGGGATCGCCCGCAACGTCGTCGCGGACCACCTCCGGGCGAGCGGGCGCAGGACGGACGCCTACGCCCGGGCGGCGCTTTTCCAGGGCCGCCCGGAGACGAACGAACCCGATCGGGGGAGGCAGGACGAGCTCGCCCTCGTGGCAGAGGAGGTCCGTCTCCTGCCGCCGGCGGAGCTCGAACCCCTCCTCTTGTTCGCCTGGGAGGAACTGAGCTACGCGGACATCGCCATCGCCCTCGCCATCCCGGTCGGCACGGTGCGGTCCCGCCTCAACCGGGCCCGGAGGCGGCTCCGGCGCGCTCTCCAGCGCGGCGACCGCCGCCGGACGGCGCCGTGGGCGACGACAGAAGGGAGTGGAGATGGATGACGTCGTAGAAGCGGTAGGCCGCCTCGCTCCCCCCGCCGACCAACCGGCCCCTGAGGCGACCGCTCGGCAGCGCGCCCGCCTCGTCGCCCTGATCGAGGCCGGCGAGCAGCTGGCGGACCCGGAGCCTGTCGGGAGGCGAGCCGTTCGCCAGGCCCGGTCGCCGGCCCAGCGTCCGGGCGGTCGTGCGCTCCGCCGGTGGAGGAGCGCGGCCCTCGTCACCCTTGCAGCGGCCGTGACGGCGGCGGTCGTGGTGACCACGCGCCTCGGCCCCGAGCAGCGTCCGTCCTCGAGGGGAGGGGTGGCGACCGGCGTGCGTGTGCCGCGGCACTGGGAGCCACGGGTCGACGGAGTGGCGCTGGCGGCGGTGCGGGCGGACCGGTTGCACCCGACGAGCATCCACGGGTTGGAGACGACGGCGTCGCGTGCTCTCGACTCCCTTTCGTCCCCGACGGTGCTCGCCCGCCCCTCGGGCTCCTCGCGTGCCTTCCTCGTCGTCGTGAAGGGCCGCTCGGGCTGGGCGGGGACGAAGGTCGGCAATCGCATCGTCGGCTCCCCCGTCGTCCTCTCCCTCGTCGTCGACGGGTTCGGACGACTGACGGCGTATTCCGCCGGGGCTCCGAAGTCGGTCCCCGCCGGTGGCCAGGAGACGGCCCTCCAGCGGTCGGCCACATCCGTCCCGAGTCTCCCCCACATCTTCGGTCTCCTGCGGTATTCCTTCATCGGCGCTCCGGTGGTGAGCGGCGACGGCCGGACGGTGAGCGTGCTGGCCCGGGACCAGTGCGTCGGGCCGCCGAGGCTCGTCGGCCACCTGTCGACCGACCGGCTCGTCCTGTACGTCACGGCGCCGCGGGCGCCTCCCTTCGCCGTCTGCCCCACCGTCATCAGGTTCGGCCCGCTCCACACGAGGTTGCGATTCCCGCTCGACGGCCGGCCGATCGTGAACGGCATCACCCATCGGCGGGTCGCCTACTTCGCCGCCCGGAACTTCGTCCGCGTCACGGTCTCCCCGGCGGGCTACCGCTGCGGCAACGCCGGGCCGGGGACCCCGTTCGCGGCCGGTTCTCCCGTCGGAGCGACCGCACGGTGCACCGCTTCCACGCTCTATCCACCGCCCCTCGGGGCGCTCGGCCTCGCCCCGGTGCTCGTCCAGCAGGTGGACGGCTCGGTCGGAGCGACAGGTGCCTCCCCGGTGGTCGGTCGAGCAGCCGTCCGCGGGCATGCGGCGGCGCTGGCCGCGGCCTCCTCCGGTGGCACCGTCCACCGACGTGTCGTGAGCTGGCGGGCCGGCGGCTACTCCTTCGTCGTGGCGAGCCAGCTGGAGCGAGCCGGTCAGCGGGTGCCGAGCTTCGCCGTCCTCCTCTCGATCGCCGGCGGCCTCGTCCTGCCCCCCAGCTGATCGAGAGCCGCCGGGCCCGCCCGGTAGCCTGCGCCGATGGACGTCCGAGCCGAGCAGTTCGGTGACCGGGCGTCGGTCCTCGACCTGCATCGCGAGGCCTTCGGGGAGGAGGGCGGCCGCGTGGCCTCGCTCGTGGAGTCGCTCGCTCCCGCCGTCGACGAGGGCCACGGGATCTCGCTCGTGGCCGAGATGGAGGGCGAGGTCGTCGGCCACGTCATGTTCACGCCGAGCCTCCTCGACACCCCTCGCCGCCTCGTCGAGGTGAGCGTGCTGAGCCCGCTCGGGGTGGCGCCTGCCCACCAGGGAGACGGCGTCGGGTCGGCCCTCGTCAGGGCGGGTCTCGAGGTGACGGCCCGGAGGTCGCTGCCGCTCGTCTTCCTCGAGGGCTCACCGGCCTACTACCGCAGATTCGGCTTTGTCGCCGGCGGCGGGCTGGGCTTCCGCAAGCCGTCGCTCAGGATCCCCGACGAGGCGTTCCAGGTGAGGACCCTTCCCGCCCAGGAGAGCTGGATGACCGGGACGCTCGTCTACGCCGACGCCTTCTGGCGCTGCGACTGCGTCGGGCTGAGGGATCGCGAGGCGTAGCCGGAGCGGCGCGGCGGCCCGAGGCTAGCGGTACTTTCCGGGCTCGCAGCTGAGGAGCGGGCATCTGTGCTGGTAGATGACGGTATTCGGCGCCCGAACGTGTATTACCTAACTCAGCGCGTGGGAGCGTAGGCGTCGAGGTCGAACAGGTCGTAGAGGCGGCGCTGCGCGGGGTCCATTTCGGTGAGCATGCGCTGGGCCCGTGGCCGTCCCCGCTCCCCTTGGTAGAGCAGCACGGTCTCTT
>JAJYGM010000518.1 GCA_021785095.1 Actinomycetes bacterium | reverse complement strand
AAGACGTCCTCGAGCGTGGCGCGCCGTACCCCCAGCTCCTCGGGAGTGGCGTCGAGTGTCTCTGCCGCGGCCAGGACGGCGCCGATCGTCGCCGCGACGTTCGACGTGTACAGGTGCACCTCGCCGTCCTCGAGGACGACGCGGTCCACGCCGGGGAACGCGCGCATGCTGGCGGCATCGAGGCCCGCGATCGCCGTGAAGTGGACCGCGCGCTCGCGAAAGCGCCGGTTCACGACCTCGGTGACGGTCCCGAGCTCCAGGATCCGACCGCGATCCATGATCGCGAGGCGGTCGCAGAGCGCCTCGGCTTCCTCCATGTAGTGCGTCGTCAGAAGGACGGATCGGCCCTCCGCCCGGAGCCCCCTGACGACCTCCCAGAGCGACCGCCTGGCGGCGGGATCGAGCCCGGTCGTCGGCTCGTCGAGGAAGACGAGCTCGGGGTCGTTGACGAGCGCCAGCGCGACCGACAACCGTTGCTGCTGCCCACCCGACAACGTCCGCGTCTGAGCGTCGCGCTTCTCCTCGAGGCCGAGCGCGCCGAGCAGTCGGCGCGCGTCGAGACGACGCGGGAAGAAGCGGCCGAACAGGTCGATGAGCTCGCCCACCGTCAGGTAGGGGTACAGGGATGCCGTCTGGAGCTGGACGCCGATGCGCGACTTGACGCGTCGCGCATCCCGTCGGGGATCGAGACCGAGGACGCGGACGGTTCCCGCGTCGGGACTGCGGATGCCCTCGAGGATCTCGATCGTGGTCGTCTTGCCGGCACCGTTCGGGCCGAGCAGCCCGAACACCTCACCGGCGCGAACCTCGAAGCTCACGCCCGCGACCGCCTCGAGGTCGCCATAGCGCTTGCGCAGGTCCCTGCACTCGACGACTCGGGCTTCCGCTGTTCTGGACTCCGTCATCCGCCACTCGCGCGCCCGGTCGAGGTCCACCGTGATGGCGGGGCACCGGACCCGGCGCGACGATACTCCAGCGGCGACCCGGTTCGTGTCGGGTTCGCGTCGGGCGCCCCTGGGTGCTGGACCGGGCCCTTCGCACTGGCGGAGCGATCCCCAGTCGGACGCGGTGTTCGGGAGCGCGGTTGCGACGACGTCGAACGCCGCCCCACGCGTCGTCGTGCCGGCGCGTCGACCCGGCCCTGATCCGCGCGTCCGAACGTTCATTCCGCGTCTCGGGACCTCCGAGCCGCCGATCGCGCGCGCTACAGTCGGACGATGGACTCACCGGCCATCCGCACTCGTCCACGCTTCGGGCTGATGTACCTGCAGGCGGCGCCGTTCGAGGACGTCGTCGAACGCGTCCGGCTGGGCGAAGCGATGGGTTTCGACAGCCTCTGGGTCGCGGACCATATGACGGGCCAGTACCCCGGCCTCGTCTCGTTCGAGGCCTGGGCCCTGCTGGGCGCCCTCGCGATGTCGACGACACGCGCGCGGCTCGGGACGCTCGTCACCCCGATCACGTTCCGCCACCCCTCGCTGCTCGCGATGTCGGCGACGACGGTCGACCACGCGTCCGGTGGACGGCTCGAGATCGGGCTCGGGATCGGCGGGGCTCCCGTCGACACGACGGTGGTCGGGGCGGAGGACTGGCCGGGGCCCGAACGGGTCGCCCGCCTCGAGGAGCAGGTCGATCTTCTCGACAGGCTGCTGCGCGGCGAGACGGTCGAGCGGCACGAGGGTCGCTACCCGACGGATGGCGCCGTCGTGACACCGCCACTCCAGCGGCCCCGCCCACCGCTCGTCATCGCCGCCGACGGACCCAGGCTCATCGACCTCGCGGCACGCAGGGCGGACGCGTGGAACACGCTCGGTGGCCAGCCGATGCGCGGCGCAGGCGCCGGTGAGGTCTCGCTCACCGAGGCGCTCGACTCCACGCGAAGGCGCGTCCGGCTCCTCGACGAGGCATGCGAGCGCGCGGGGCGCGATCGCGGAAGCATCCGACGGATGCTCCTCGCGTATCGCGTGAGCCCGGAGCTGTTCCTGTCGGCCGACGCGTTCGCTGAGTACGTCGGCCGGTATCGCGACCTCGGCATGGACGAGTTCGTCTTCTACTGGCCGTTCGACCTCCGCACGTTCGGGCGCGTCCGTGCATACGAATCGGGCCTCGAGCGAATCGCGGCTGACGTGATCCCCTCGCTCCGAGGACGGGCCTGAGCACGGCGCCGAGATCCTCGAGCGTGCCACATGCAGAGGCGCGTGCTGCCCTCGATGTCCGTGACGAGGATCGTCACGGTACGGTCGTGGGCGTGGGCGCCAGACGCGGCGGCGGTGTTTGCGGGCGATGCCGGGCTCGGGGACGCGAGCTCATCGATGTGCGCAGTATTCTCCTCGAACGCCGCGTGATTGTTGATAACCCACTGGAAAAGGCCCGCGGCGCCCCTTACATTGCCCGCCAATCGGGAGGGGTGGCGGGCTCCTGCGAAGGGGTCCCACCGGCACGGCGTCCCAGGTGCGGTCGCCCGCTTCGTGCCGGATGCCAATGGCGAGACCGACCCAGGTCCGAGAAAGCGGGGGCGTTCGATGGCGATGTTCGTCGTGTTGGGCAAGTTCACCGAGGAGGGGGCCAAGAACATCCAGAACCTGCGCCAGGGCACCGAGCGGAACATGGCGCGAGCGCAGAGTCTGGGTATCAAGGTCCACGGTTGGTACCTGACACAGGGGCATTACGACGTGGTGGTGATCGCGGAAGCACCGGATGCCGAGACCTACCTGGCGCAGGCGGCCGCGGTCACAGGCAGCGGCTTCATACGCACCGAGACGCTCCGTGCCTTCACTCTTGACGAAGCCGAGCAGGCGCTCAAGAGAGCCGGCGGGGCGTAGCAGGCCACCCCGATCTGAAGTCTGATCTGAAGCAATGCACTCCGCACGGCCCTCCAGATCCGCTCGGAGGAGCGGATAGACCTCCAGGGAAGCCAGGCACGACCCCATGGACGAGGCTCCGGTGATTCGCCCGGTACCGTTCCAGCGCGCCAGCCTTGGTCAGGCCGATGCACCCGACGGATGGGGCGCAGCAGGCGCTCAGACCACGAGCCACGCTCATGCCGGAGACCCTCCCCATCGCGAGGGACGCGCGGGGCCCGGGAGGTCCGCAGCGGCGCCCGGGGCTCGAAGTGGCTCCGGATTCGTCGGACGGTCCCGGGAGCTCGAGGCGCTGCGCGACCTCGGAGCGGTCGCAACGAGCGGGGGGGTCGCGGGCGCCATCCTGATCTCCGAGCCCGGGCTGGGCAAGTCGCGCCTCCTCGCGGAAGCCGTCCCGAAGCTCGGACTTCCGGTGCTGCGTGTCCAGGGATACGAGCCGGGCCGCGATATCGCGCTCGCGGCGGCAGGTGGGCTCCTCCGAGCACTGTCCCGCGCCCCGACGGCAGGCCGCCGGCTCGATGACCTGCTCGTCGGCGAGACCGCCACGTCCGACGCGCTCGGGGCGATCCAGCTGTTCGAGGTTGCATTCCGCTGCCTCACCGAGCTCCGCCCTCTCGCCATCGTCGCCGACGACCTGCAATGGGCCGACGCCCAGACGCTGGCCCTGCTGCAGTACC
>JAJYGM010000025.1 GCA_021785095.1 Actinomycetes bacterium | reverse complement strand
GGTCGGCCGTGCCAGGGAAGCGGCGAAGGAGGCGGGCCGAGACCCCGACGCCCTCACCATCTGCGCGGCGGCCCCCGCCTACGTCGGCGACGACCTCGCCCACGAACGCGACCAGGTTCGCTGGTTCGGAGGGATGGTCGGCAACCACGTCGCCGACCTGGTCTCACGCTACGGGCAGGAGTCCGGCGCGGTCCCCGCGGCGCTCACCGCGTACATCGAGGGCCGACGGGGCTACGACTACGCGCACCACGGCCGAGCGGGGAACCCCGACACCGAGTTCGTCCCCGACGAGATCGTGGACCGCTTCTGCGTGCTCGGGACTGCCCAGGACCACGTTGCGAAGCTCCGGGAGCTCGAGTCCCTCGGCGTCTCGCAGTTCGCGCTCTACCTCATGCACGACGCGCAAGACGCTACTCTCGCCGCCTACGGCGAGCTCGTCGTGCCGGCGTTCGGACGGCGCTGAGACGGCCCGAGCCGAGCGGAAGAGGACACAGCCCGAGCCGAGCGGGACGAGGACACAGCCCGAGCCGAGCGGGACGAGGACACGGCCCGAGCCGAGCGGAAGAGGACACAGACAGGGAGGCGTACGGTGACCGTGCAAGGTGGCGAGCGGCTGTCAGCGGCAGAGATCGTGGAGCTCTCGAAGCGCTACACGCTCTTCGACTGGGTCGCCCAGTCGAAGAGCTCGCCGCTCGCGGTCTCCTCCGCGAGCGGTGTCTATTTCACTGGGGCCGACGGCAAGCGCTACTTGGACTTCAACTCCCAGCTCATGAGCGTCAACGCCGGCCACGGCGACCCACGGATCGCCGAGGCTGTGGCGAAGCAGATGCGCGAGGTCGCCTACGTGAGCTCCGCGGGGATGACGACCGAGGTGCGCGCGCTGCTCGGGCGCAAGCTCGCCGAGCTCTACCCAGGGGACATCGAGAAGTCGTTCTTCACCCTCGCTGGCGCGGAGGCCAACGAGAACGCGATCCGCATGGCGAGGGCCGTCACCGGGCGCCAGAAGATCCTCGCTCGCTACCGCTCGTACCACGGCGCGACGGCGGGAGCGATCACGCTCACCGGCGACCCCAGACGCTGGGCGAACGAGCCGGGCATTCCCGGCGTCGTGCACGTGCTCGACTTCTACCACGGCACCACGCGCCCTACCGACACCGCCGCAGACGCCCTTCAAGTGCTCGAGGAGACGATCGAGCTCGAAGGGCCGTCGACCATCGCGGCCTTCATCGTCGAGCCCGTGACCGGCACGAACGGCATCCTGATCCCGCCGGACGGCTACCTCCAGGGCGTGCGTGAGCTGTGCGACCGCTACGGCATCCTGCTCATCGCCGACGAGGTGATGAGCGGCTTCGGGCGGACCGGAGCGTGGTTCGCCGTCGACCACTGGGGCGTCGTGCCCGACCTGATCACGTGCGCGAAAGGGCTGACCTCGAGCTACGTGCCGCTCGGCGCTGTGGGGCTCAGCCCGCGTGTCGCCGAGTACTTCGAGGACCATGTGTTCCCGGGGGGCCTCACGTACAACTCCCATCCGGTCGCCCTCGCCGCGGCGTTGGCGACGATCCGTGTCTACGAGGAGGACGGCCTCATCGAGCACGCCAAGAAGATGGGCGAGGTGATGCGCGGGCACCACGAGGAGCTCAGGGCACGCCACCCCTCGGTCGCCGCCTGCCGCAGCATCGGCCTGTTCGGCTGCCTCGAGCTCGTGCGCAACCCCACGACGGGGGAGCCGATGGCGCCGTTCAACTCGTCGAGCCCGGAGATGGCCGAGCTCCTCCGCTTCATGCTGGACAACGGGGTGTTCGTGAGCCTCCACTGGAACCAGGTCATGACCAATCCGCCGCTGTGCATCACCGAGGAGCAGCTCGCAGAAGGGTTTGCCGTGCTCGACCGAGCACTCTCCATCACCGACCGCGCTGTCGACTCTTGAGGAGGTCAACCGTGGACCGCATCAGCCATTTCATCGCCGGAAAGGTGGTGCCCGGGGAGTCCGGACGCCACGGGGACGTCTTCGACCCAGCGACCGGATCCCAGACGCACGTGGTCGATTTCGCGAGCATCGAGGAAGTCGACCGTGCGGTCGAGGCCGCCCGGGCCGCCGCCCGCACCTGGGCGGCGACGTCGTTGGCGAAGCGGGCCGATGTGATGTTCCGCTTCCGCCAGACGCTCGATGCACGCCGCGCCGACGTCGCCCGCGCGATCACGCTCCAGCACGGAAAGGTCCTCTCCGACGCCATGGGCGAGGTCGCCCGCGGCCTCGAGAACGTGGACTTCGCGTGTGGCATCCCGAACTTGCTCGCGGGTCGCTACGCCGAGCGCGCGTCGACCGGGGTCGACGTCTATTCGATCCGCCAGCCGCTCGGGGTCGTGGCCGGCATCACCCCGTTCAACTTCCCGGCGATGGTCCCGCTGTGGATGTGCGCGAGCGCCATCGCTTGCGGCAACGCCTTCGTCTTGAAGCCGTCGGAGAAGGACCCGCTCGCGTCGACCGTCCTCGCCGAGCTCTTCGCCGAAGCCGGGCTCCCGGTCGGCGTGTTCAACGTGGTACAGGGGGACAGGGACGCGGTCGACGCGCTCCTCGCGCACCCCGACGTGAGAGCCGTGTCCTTCGTCGGATCGACGCCGATCGCCAGGCACATCTACGAGGAGGCAGCGAAGCACGGCAAGCGCGTCCAGGCGCTCGCCGGGGCGAAGAACCACATGGTGGTCCTCCCGGACGCCGACGTCGAGATGGCGGCCGACGCCGCGGTGTCCGCGGCATACGGCTCTGCCGGCGAGCGGTGCATGGCGATCTCGGTGGTGGTGCCCGTCGGCCGGGTCGCCGGGCCGCTCGTCGAAGCGATCGCCGAGCGCCTGCCGAAGCTGCGTATCGGCTCGGGGCTCGACGCCGAGTCGGAGATGGGACCGCTGGTGACGAAGGAGCACCGAGAAAAGGTGGCGTCGTACATGGACTCCGCGAGGACGCAGGGGGCCAAGGTCGTCGTCGACGGTCGGGACCATCCCCTCTACGGCGAGGAGGGCTTCTTCTTCGGACCTTCCCTGATCGATGAGGTGACCCCGGCGATGGACTGCTACCGCGACGAGATCTTCGGGCCGGTGCTCTCCGTCGTGCGCGCGGACAGCTTCGAGGACGCGATGTCGCTCGTGAACTCGAGCCCGTGGGGCAATGGCGCTGCGATCTTCACGCGTGACGGCGGCGCCGCCCGCCGCTTCCAAGAAGAGGTCGAGGCGGGAATGGTCGGCGTCAACGTGCCCATCCCGGTTCCGGTGGGCTACTTCTCGTTCGGAGGCTGGAAGGCGTCGCTCTTCGGCGACACCCACATCTACGGCCCGGAGAGCATCAGCTTCTACACCCGAGCGAAGGTCATGACCGAACGCTGGCCCGACCCCGCGACCAGCACCGTCGATCTGGGGTTCCCGCAGAACCGCTAGCGCAACAATCCGTGCGGCCCCCGCCGCGCGGTGGCGAGCGGCCCACGGCTGCGCCCGTCACGCTCCCCGAGCCGCGCCCCCACCCCCGCGCCCCGAGCCGCGTCCCGACCCCCGC
>JAJYGM010000558.1 GCA_021785095.1 Actinomycetes bacterium | reverse complement strand
TGGGCCGCAACGCCCAGGGGGTGCCCTTCGAGCGCATGGCGCTGGTGCACAGCGGCGCAGCGCCGTACCGCCAGCTCGTGCACGACGCCGTCGCGAGCGCCGGAGTCCCCGCCTACGGCAGGAGCGTCCGGTCGCTGGCCGGGACGGTCGCCGGGCGCACCCTTCTTGGCGCGCTTGGTCTCGGGGATCACGACTGGCGTCGCGACGACGTCATCGGGTGGGTCACGTCCGCGCCGCTTCTCCACGACGGTCACCTCGTTCCGGCCGCGGAGTGGGATGTGCTCTCGGTTCGCGCTGGGGTCGTCTCGGGGCTCGACCACTGGCGAGAACGGCTCGGCGCCTACGCCAACGCCCTTGGGGCGCAGGCCGCGAACTGTGCCGCGTCCAGCGACGAGGCCGACGATCCCGGCCTGGGCGCCGGGGCATCGGTCGACGGGGCCGCCGCCGTCGGGGCCGGCGGCAACGAGAAGTCAAGGACCCCCCGAGCGCGACGCCGCCTCGAGCTCGAGGCCCGCCAATGCCAAGAGCTGTGCGTGTTTCTCGACCGGCTGGCGGGCCAGTTCGCCAGGCTGCCCGGTTCGTGGGCGGGATGGGCGGAGTGGGCGGCCACCCTGCTCGGCGAGCTCCTCGGCGACGGGACCCGCCGGGCGGACTGGCCGCAGGAGGAGGTCGTCGCCTTCGACGCGCTGGGCGACGTGCTCGGAAGGCTCGGCGCGCTCGACCGCGTCGGCGCGAGCGCTCCGACCGGCGCCGACTTCCGGGCTGCGCTCGCCGCCGAGCTCGACGCGCCCGCGCCGACGACGAGCCGGTTCGGTCACGGGATGCTTGTGGGCGACGTCCAGGACGCGATCGGGCTCGACCTCGACGTGCTCTGCGTGGTCGGCATGGTGGACGGCGCCTTCCCGGTGCCGCGCGGCGGCGACGTCTTGCTCCCGAACCGGGAGCGAGCGCGGGCTGCGAGCGACGTGCCGCTCCGGGAGCACGGGGAGGCGGAGAGCCGCCGGGACTTCCTCGCGGCGCTCGGGTCCGCGCGCGAGCGGGTGCTCTCCTACGCTCGCTACGACCAGCGCCACGGTCGGGAGCTTCGCCCGGCGCGAGCCCTCGTGCAGTCGATCGAGGCCCTCGCGGGAGATCGCCGGCGTCTCTCTGCTCGCGATCTCGGCAACGGGCCGCCGCCGTCGCTCGAAGACAGGAGGTTCCAATTCGTCGCCTCTTTCGCCGATGCGGTGTGCGACGGAGCAGGAGGCGGCGAGCCCGTGTCGGACGTGGACTGGCGCCTCCGCAGCCTCACGCGGTGGGTTGCGGCCGGCCGGCCGGTCTCCGGCCACTTCCTTGCCGAGTACGACGAGGTCCTCGCTGCGGCCCTCTTGGTCATGAGCGATCGACGAAGCAAGCGCTTCACGCGCTTCGACGGCCTGGTGGAGAACCTCGAGATCCCCTCGCCGCTCACAGGCGTCGTGCAGTCCGCGACGGGTCTCGAGAGCTTCGCCATCTGCCCGCGCCGCTACTTCTTCCTCCACCTGCTCGGCGCCGACGCGCCAGAGGCGCCTGAGGCGGTCGTCCAGCTCTCACCCGCGGAGCGGGGATTGCTCATCCACCGGGTGCTTGAGCGGCTCGTTGCCGAAGAGATCGCCGGGCGCCCGGCGGGCAGCCCTGCCGTCGAGGGCGTCGGCGCGCGAGAAGCACGCATGCGCGCGCACGCCGAGGAGGTGCTCGCCGACGCGCAGCGTCGTGGGGTCACCGGCCATCCGGCTCTGTGGGCGCTCGAGCGCGCCCGGATCGTGAGCGACCTGCGTGAGCACCTCCGTGTGGAGGCCGAGCAGCGAACGACCACCGGCGCGCGGCCGGTCGCGGTCGAGCTGCGCTTCGGCCCGGCGTCGGGCACCGACGTCGTCGTCGAGACGCCGAAGGGGCTGGTGCGGTTCAGCGGCAGGCTCGACCGAGTCGACGAGCTGGCGGACGGGTGGCTCGCCGTCATCGACTACAAGTCCGGAAGGCGGCGCCCGAACCAGAAGGACGGCGACCCGCTATCGGGCGGCACGCGGCTGCAGCTGGCCGTGTACGCGCTGGCGGCGAAGGCCGTGTACGGCGCCGAGCGCGGCGTGCGGGCGGGCTACTGGTTCGTAGGGTCCCCCACACCACCGGAGTGGACCACCCTCGACGAGCCGCTCGAGGCTCGGCTGGCGGAGGTGGTCGGCACGCTGTCCGAGGTGATCGGGGAGGGTCGTTTCCCGGCCCGACCCGGCCCGAGCGACGGTCGGGGCGCACGAGGGGTCAACTGCGCCTACTGCCATTTCGACGCGATCTGTTCCCCTGATCGCGTCCTGGCGTGGCGCCGGAAGCGGAGCGACCCTGCGCTCGGTGCGTACGTTGAGCTCGTGGGGGAGACATGACCGAACGGAGCGCCAGCTCGGGGGGCACGCCCCAGCCTCCGCCGCCCGGAGGTCCGGAGGAAGCCCTGGTCGACCGGGCCGACCGGGAGATGGTCGCGAGTGCCCTCGATCGCACGGTGTTCGCGGTTGCCGGAGCCGGGAGCGGAAAGACCCGGCTCCTCGTGGAGCGGGTCTTGAACTTCCTCCTCTCCGGACGCGCGCGTGTCGACCAAGTCGCCGTCATCACGTTCACCGAGGCCGCTGCCGCGGAGCTCCGAGAGCGGATCGGCGACGCGCTCGACGACAGGGTGGCTGCTCCGGACGCCGATCCTCTCAGTTCCCAGCGCGCCGCAGATGCGCTGGCGTCCCTCGAGGGAGCAGCGATCTCGACGTTGCACGGCTTCGCGCGGCGAATCCTCTCCGAGTACCCCTTCGAGGCGGGGCTCCCGCCCACCTTCGAGGTCTTGGACGAGGCGCGTTCGCTCGCGGACCTCGACGAGCACTGGGTCGGGATCGTCGACGCCTTGCTGGCTGACCCGCTGCGGGCTCGGGCGGTCCAGTGGATCGTGGTCGGGGGAGGAGACCTCGCGGCGCTGCGCGCGATCGTCAGACGCATGGGGGAGAACTGGGACCGCCTTCCTCCTGCCGCGTCCCGCGCAACTCGAGGTGGTGCCGGGCTTCCCAAGCTCGACGCGGCGCCGGTCTTGGAGCCCCTTCGGCGGGCGCTCGCGCTCGAGACGTGGTGCACCGACGCCGGCGACGGCCTGCTCGCCCACCTCGAGTCCCTCCGCCCCTATGCCGCGCAGCTCGAACGCTCGGACCCTGACGAGCTCCACCTCCTCGCGCTTGTCGTGCGGCCGCCGCGGCGCCTCTCCGCCGGGAGGAAGGGCGTCGCGTCGGCGTGGGGCGGCCACAAGACGGAGGTCGCCGCGCTGCTCGACGATGCGCAGTCCGCCTGCGACGAGGCTGCGAGCCGCGCGCTGGGTGCGGCGATGGCGGTGGTGGGGGACGCGCTCGGCGAGCTCGCGCGGCGCGCGGCCGAACGGCGCCAGCGTGAGGGCCGCCTGCAGTTCCACGACCTCCTCGTGCTTGCGTGCGAGCTCGTCCGGCGCCATCCGGAGGTACGCGCGGCGTTGCACGACGAGTACCGGCACGTCTTGGTGGACGAGTACCAAGACACC
>JAJYGM010000787.1 GCA_021785095.1 Actinomycetes bacterium | reverse complement strand
TCCTCGGTGGCGGCCGCCACCTCGGCGGGGTCGGCCGGCATCTCCTGCCGCGAACGGCGGTAGATGACCTCCACCGAGCCCGCGCCCAAGCGCAGGGCGGTGCGCGCCGCGTCGACCGCCGTGTTGCCGCCGCCGATCACGGTCACGTGATCGCCCAGCTCCGGCCGCTCGCCGCCGGAGACCCGACGCAAAAGGTCGACCGCCTCATGGACCGCCGGGTCGTTCTCGCCGGGGATCTCCATGCGCACGCCGCGGTGGGCTCCGAGCGCGAGGAACACGGCGTCGTAACCCTCCGCCTTCAGCTCGGCTACGGACCCGACCTTGATGCCGGTGCGGATCTCGACTCCGGCCGCGACGATCACCTGCTCGATCTCGGCGCGCAAGACGTCGTGCGGGAGGCGGTAGGCGGGGATCCCCCAGCGCAGCATCCCACCGGGTTCGGCGAGCTCCTCGAGCACCGTGACCCGATGGCCCTTGCGCGCGAGGTAGTAGGCGGCGGTGAGACCCGCCGGCCCGGAGCCCACGACCGCAACGCGCTTGCCGGTAGCCGCCACGGGCGTGCGCATGCGCGGCTCCGCCCCCGCGCCGCGCTCGACCGCAGTGCGCTTAAGGGCGCGCACGGCCAACGGCGCATCGAGCTGCGAGCGCCGGCAGCGCGACTCGCACGGCGCGAAGCACACGTGGCCGCATACTGACGGGAGCGGGATCCGCTCGCGCACGATGAGGTAGGCGTCCTCGAACCTTTCCTCCGCGATCGCGCGGACGTACCGCGGCACGTCCACGCCGGCTGGGCAGGCGTGCGAACAGGGCGCGGCGACGAGCTCGCGGCAGGAACAGGCGCGGCAGTGTTTCTCCTCGATGTGCTCGACATACTCGGCGCGGAAGTGGCGGAGCGTCGAGAGCACGGCGTTCGCGGAGGTCTGGCCGAGCCCGCACAGCGACGAGCGCTGAATGTGCCGGCCAAGGCTCTCGAGGGTCTCGAGGTCGGAGGCGTGGCCCTCGCCGCGCGTGATCCGTTCCAGCAGGTTGAGCATGACGCGTGTGCCGACGCGGCACGGCGGGCACTTGCCACACGACTCGTCGACCAGGAACTCGAGGAAGAAGCGAGCGAGCTCGACCATGCAGGTGCGATCGTCGAGGATGATGAGACCGCCGGACCCCATGATCGCCCCGAGCTCCTGGAGCGACTCGTAGTCGATCGGCACGTCGGCCGCCGCAGCCGGGACACAGCCGCCGGAGGGCCCGCCCGACTGGGCCGCCTTGAGCGGGCGACCGTTGCGGACGCCGCCGCCGATCTCCTCGACGATCGTCCGCAGCGAGATGCCCATCGGGACCTCGACGAGGCCGGTGTTGCGGATCGCGCCGGCGAGGGCGAACACCTTGGTCCCCTTGCTGCGGCCGGTGCCGATCGCCGCGAACCACGCCGCCCCGTGGAGCAGGATCGGGGCGACGTTGGCCCACGTCTCGACGTTGTTGATCAGCGTCGGCTTGCCCAACAGCCCCTGCTGCGCCGGGAACGGCGGCCGCGGTTGCGGCGTGCCGCGCTTGCCCTCGATCGAGCGCAGCAGCGCGGTCTCCTCGCCGCAGACGAACGCCCCCGCCCCGATCCGGATCTCGATGTCGAAGTCGAAACCCGATCCGAGGATGTCGCGCCCGAGCAGGCCGGCGGCGCGCGCGGCCGCGAGCGCCTGGCCGAGGCGCTCGATCGCCAGCGGGTATTCGGCGCGGACGTACACATAGCCCTTGCTCGCACCGATCACCCGCCCAGCGATCGCCATCCCCTCGATGATCGAGTGCGGATCGCTCTCGAGCAGGCTGCGATCCATGAACGCGCCGGGGTCACCCTCGTCGCCGTTGCACACGATGAATTTCTCGTCGCCTGGGGCCTCGCGGACGAACTGCCATTTCATCCCGGTCGGGAAGCCGGCGCCGCCGCGGCCGCGCAGCCCGGAGCGCTTCATCGCGTCGATCACGCGGTCGGCGTCGAGCTCGAAAACAACCCGCTCGAGCGCCAAGTAACCGTCGCGTGCCACGTACTCCTCGAGCGAGTTGGGGTCGATGACGCCGCAGTTGCGCAGCGCGATCCTGACCTGCTGCGCGAAAAACGGCACCCGCCGCCCGGTCAACCGCTCCCCGTCCGCGGTTTCCCAGGCGAGCTCGAGATCGCGCACCACCTTCCCGGCGAGGAGGTGCTCCTCGACGATGCGGCGCGCGCCCTCGGTGTCCACCTTGCGGTAGTAAACGCCGTCGGGCGATACGACCACCAGCGGCCCGGCTTCGCACAGGCCCAGGCAGCCGACCCGCACCACCCGCACCCGGCCGGCGAGTCGGTTGGCGGCGAGCGCCGCCTCGAACGCATCGGCGACCGCCGCGGAGTGGCACGACAGGCACGCGCCGCCGGCGCAGACCAGCAGCTCCCGCGGCGCCGAGGGTGAGACGGCCTCGCCGGCGCGGGCGCGGAGGTCGTCCGCGAGGCATGTGCGCAGGGCGGCCAGGGCCGCGCGGTCGAGACGTGGCCGAGCCGCGACGATCTCACTCATCCCCGCCCCCCTCGCCGGCACGCTCGCCGCGCGCCCGCTCGCGCAGGCCTCGCAGCAGCGCGCTGGCCGACTCCGGCGTCAGGTTCCCGTGAACCTCCTGGTTGACCATCAGGGCCGGCGCCAGACCACAGGCGCCCAGGCATCGGACCTGCTCGAGGCTGAAGAGGTGGTCCTCCGTGAGCCCTCCGATCTCGATCCCGGTCGTCCGTTTGATGGCCTCGATGACGCTGCGGGCGTCGCGGACGAAGCACGCCGTGCCCATGCAGACCTTGAGCTGGTAGCGGCCGCGGGGCACGGTGGTGAAGAAGTGGTAGAAGCTGACCACGCCGTATACCTGCACCGGCGACAGTCCGAGCCGCCCGGCGATGAGCCTGATGACCGGGAACGGCAGGTAGCCGATGTGCTCCTGAGCGCGGTGCAGCACCGGAATCAGGCGTTCACTGCCGCCCGGGTGCTCGCACAGGTAGGCGTCGATCAGCTCGACCGTGGCGGGCTCGACCGCCTCGCCGAGCGCCGTCTCGACGCTTGTCGCAGCCGGCATTTCGCCAGACGCTGGCTGGTTGCGGGCGTTCACGGGCGCCTCCTGATCTCCACCGCCAGCGGGTGCCGCGGGTCGACGACGAGGCGGCCGGCGCCGCCGGCGTCGCCACCCCACAGCGCCATCGCGGTGCCGGTCTCGAGCCGGTCGCTGACCTCGGCGCGGAGCAGCACCTCGCGCGTGCCTGCCCGGATGCACACCGTGTCGCCGCGCTCGATCCCCATCCGGAGCGCGTCCGCCGCAGGGAGGAGCACGGTCTCCGGGGCGGTCAGTCCGAGCAGCGCCGCGCTGCGCGCCGTCGTCAAACCCGAGTGGAACAGCTGCGGTCCGAGGTCGAGGACCATGTCGGTAACGGTCGGCCCGGCCTGCACCTCGGGAGGCGGCGCGAGGCGCAGCGCCGAGACGGCCGCCGCCGCGCACGCTTGTTCCAACTCGGCGTCGATCTCGGCGTCCCCGGGCAGCGAGGACCCGAGCCGCACTGCGAGCTCGCG
>JAJYGM010000021.1 GCA_021785095.1 Actinomycetes bacterium | reverse complement strand
CCCTCGGTACTGGGGCCCCGCGCCGAAGGTCGCGAAGGTGGAGTTCCGCTACTTCTCGACACCGAACGCCGAGATCTCGGCCCTGCGGGGCGGGCAGATCGACATCATCGACAATCTGCCGGTCCCGGAGAGCGTGTCCTCGCTGCGGTCCGCGGGCTTCACCGTCGACATCGGCCCGACGAGCGGGAAGGTCCAGCTCACCTTGAACGACGCCTACGGGCCACTGAGGAAGCAGGCCGTTCGTCAGGCCATCTCCTACGCCCTGACAAAGAAGGCGATGGACCAGGCTGCGGAGGCGGGCTACGGGCGGATCATCGGCAGTGACTCGGTGCCCGGCGACCCGTACTTCTTGGCGAAGCTGGCACACCTCTACCCGCACAGCGTCGCGAAGGCGAAGAAGCTCCTCGCCAAGGCCGGCTACCCGCACGGCTTCTCGCTCGAGCTGGTGCTGCCGCCGTACCCCTACGCCAAGGCGGACGGCCCGGTCGTCGCGGCCGAGCTGAAGCAGATCGGGATCGATGTCACACTGTCCAACATCCAGTGGCCGTTGTGGCTCAGCCAGGTGTTCGAGGCTGGCGACTTCCAGTCGACGATCATCGACCACGCAGAGGCACGAGACATCTCCAACTACACGAACCCGAAGTACTACTGGCACTATGCCGACACCCGAGAGGTCACAGCGCTGCTCACCGAGGGGAACGAGGCGCCCACCCAGGCGCAGTGGGTGGCCGACTACGAGAAAGCGGAGACGCTGATCGCCCACCAGGCGGTGAACGTATGGTTCTTCAACCTGCCAGAGATCACCGTGGCCAAGCGGGACATCGTCGGTCTTCCCCATGGGTCTCTCTCCGAGTCGTTCCAGCTCTCAGCCCTCCAGATCGGAGGCAAGCTGGGGGCGCAAGAGCGCCGTCTCGGCTTCACCTCCTGACGCCCCAGGGGACCCTGACGCCCCGAGGAAGGCTCCACGGAAGGAGGAGGCGCTGACCCGGTACCTGCTGCGTCGAGTCGTCCTGCTCCTCGTGACGATGGCGGCCGCCTCGGTGATCGTGTTCGTCGTGCTGGCGATCTTGCCGGGCAAGCCCGCTGAGGTCATCCTGGGAACCCAGGCGACGCCGAGCGCGGTGCGCGAGCTCACCGACAAGCTCGGCCTCGACAAGCCGATCTGGCGCCAGTACGTCGACTGGGTCGGCGGCATCGTCTCTGGGCACCTCGGCACGTCGTACATCTCCGGCCAGCCGATCGCGGGCGAGCTCGGCAGCGCACTCGAGGTGACCGGGCCACTCGTCGGGCTGGGGCTGCTCGTCGGCTTGGTCGTCGCCGTGCCACTCGGCGTCTTCTCCGCGGTCAAATCTCGGAGCGCGAGCGGCGTAGTGGCGTCCGTCCTGAACCAGATCGGGATCGCCGTGCCGAGCTTCGTGCTCGGGATCCTGCTGATCGTCGTAGTGGGGGTGGAGCTCCGCCTTCTGCCCACTGGCGGCTTCACAGGCTGGTCGGACCCGACCGAGGCGATGCGATCCCTGCTGCTGCCTGCCGTGGCGCTGGGGGTCGTGGAGGGGGCGATCGTCGGTCGATACGTTCGCACCGCGGTGCTGGACGTGCTCTCCTCCGACTACCTGCGGACCGCGAGGGCGAAGGGTCTCACGCCGGGGAGAGCCCTCGTGCGCCACGGGCTCCGCAACGTCGCCGTGCCTGTGCTCACCGTGCTCGGTCTCGAGCTCGCGGGGCTCGTGGTGGGCGCAGTGATCATCGAGAATGTCTTCACCCTTCCGGGGATGGGGACCCTCCTCCTCCAATCGGTGGAGAACCGAGACCTGATCGTGGTCGAAGACATCGTCTTGCTGGTGGCCGCGGTAGTCCTCGTCGTCAACTTCGCGGTCGACATCGTGTACCACTCCCTCGACCCACGAATCGCGCGCGAGCGATGAGCATCCTGCCGGTGCGTCTCGACGCGGTCACAGGCGCCGAGCCCGTCCCCGATGAGGAGATCACAGGTGAGCCGAGCCTGTGGCACCGCTGGCGCCACAGCCCCTCGGCGATCGTCGGGTCCGTGATCTCCGCAGGGGTGGTCGTGGTCGCGGTCGTCTCGTTGGTATGGACTCCCTACAGCCCCCTCGCCATCAACATGGCGGCCACCTTCGCCCGTCCGAGCGCGCAGCACCTTCTCGGCACCGACCAGTACGGCCGTGACGTCCTGAGCAGGCTCATGAGCGGTACGGACGCCACCTTGTATGCTGGCGTGGTCTCCGTCCTCGGGGCCGGTGCGATCGGCATCCCCGCGGGGCTCTACGCTGCCCAACGGGGCGGGCTGCCGGGCCAGCTGGTCCTGCGGCTGGCCGACCTGGTCTACGCCTTTCCGGCATTGCTCGTCGCCGTCGTGCTCGCCACCGACTTCGGCGGATCGACGCTGACGGTCATGGGGGCTGTCGCCCTGGCCTTCGTCCCGGTCTTCGCCCGGGT
The DNA here is from genome assembly GCA_021785095.1 of Actinomycetes bacterium. The sequence continues at coordinate 1,116 of JAJYGM010000021.1, read as the reverse complement.
CACCCGTAGCGGCGCGCTCGGGGTCCTGAGCCTGGACTACGTCACGGCGGCACGCGCCTGCGGCGTCTCGAGGACGAGGATCCTGCGCCGCCACGTCCTGCCGAACATCGCGCCGCTCGTCATCACCCAGATGACCCTCCTGCTCTCCGTCGCGGTGCTTGCCGACGCCGCGCTCACCTACCTCGGGCTGGGCGCCCCACCCCCGGCTGCCTCGTGGGGCCTCATGCTCGAAGAGGCCCAGCGCTACATGGGGACAGATCCGCTGCTCGTGGTATGGCCCGCGGTGACGATCGCCCTGTGCGTGCTCGGCTTCAACCTCCTCGGGGACGGCTTGCGCGACGTGTTCGACCCGAGGCGGCGCGATCGCTGATGACCTTGCTCGATGTCGAGGACCTGGTCATCTCCTCAGCGGGCGCCCGCCTCGTGGACGGCATCGACCTGTCGGTGCGCGCGGGTGAGCGCGTCGGGCTCATCGGGGAGTCCGGGAGCGGCAAGTCGCTGACCGCGCTCGGGGTGATGCAGCTGTTGCCACGGGGCATCTCGTCTACGGGGAGCATCCGGTTCGAGGGCCGCGACCTTGCTCGAATCTCCGAACGGGCGCGCTCCAGCCTGAGGGGCAGGCGTGTCGCCATGGTCTTCCAAGAGCCCATGTCGGCCCTCAACCCGCTCATGCGCGTGGGCAAGCAGATCGCCGAGAGCCTCACCATCCACAAGACCCTCTCGCGCGCCGAGGCGAAGGAGGAGGCCGCCCGCTTGCTCGCACGTGTGGAGATCCACGATCCCCGTGCGGTCCTTCGCGCCTACCCTCACGAGCTCTCCGGCGGCCAGCGCCAGCGGGTCGTCCTCGCGATGGCGATCGCCAACCATCCGGTGCTCCTCCTCGCCGACGAGCCGACGACCGCGCTCGACGTGACGGTCCAACACCGGGTGCTGCGGCTTCTCGACGGCTTGGTCGGTGCCGAGCAGATGGCGCTGCTCCTCATCAGTCACGATCTCGCCGTCGTCTCGGGCGTCTGCGACCGAGTGATGGTGATGTACGGCGGCCGGGTGGTGGAGCGTGCCACGATCGGCGAGGTCCTCGCGCACCCACGTCATCCCTACACTGCCGGCCTCGTC
>JAJYGM010000345.1 GCA_021785095.1 Actinomycetes bacterium | reverse complement strand
GTGAGGCGGACGACGCGGAAGCAGCGGGTGAGGCGGACGACGCGGAAGCAGCGGGTGAGGCGGATCGGGGTGCTGACCCCGCCGAATCGGCCGCAGACCACGTGGGGCATCGCCAGGTCGCCGCGTCCGGGCACCCCGACCACGGGGGTCACCCCCGCCAGGTCGCCGCGTCCGGGCACCCCGACGACGGGGGTCACCCCCGCCACCCCGGCCATGTCGGGGACCAGACGCGGGCCAGGATCCTCGACGTCGCGCTCGAGCTGATCGCCGACCGTGGGTTCGCCGCCACCTCGACCCGAGAGATCGCCGAGCGTCTCGGGTTCACGAAGGCGGCGCTCTACTACCACTTCCGCACGAAGGACGATCTGCTCGCGGCGATCGTCGGCACGGTGATGGCCGATCTCGAGACGTTGGTCGAGCGCGGGCAGGGGGCGCGCACGCCGGAAGAGCGCCGGGAGCTGGTCGAGGGCTACGTGCACCTGGTCCAGGCGCACGCCGACCTGATCCGAGTCCTGGCCAGTGACCCGTCCGTGAAGCAGAGCGCGGGCCTCCACGACGCGATGCCGATCTTCCGCCGGCTCGGACGTCCGCTCGCCGGCGCCGACGAACCAGACGCTGCGCAACGCATCCGGGTGCGCGCCGCGCTCATGGCCATTCACGGCGTCCTCGTGTACGCGCAACCCGGCGAGGACCCCGAGGTCTCGCGGGCGGCGGCGATCGATGCGGCGTGCGCCGTGCTGGGGCTCCCTGGAGCTCGCCAGGGCGACCGGGGCGACCAGGGCGACCAGGTAGACCACGACGAGCAGGGCGACCAGAAGGTCCGGTCCCAGTGACCGTCGCGGGAGTGCAGACGGATGCGCGGGGGGCGCTGGACCGTCGCGGGGTCCTCCTCGTGATCTCCGCCTTGCTCCTCGGGATGCTGCTCGCGGCGCTCGACCAGACGATCGTCTCCACCGCGCTGCCCACGATCGTGGGGGACCTCGGGGGCGCGTCGCACATCGCATGGATCGTCACCGCGTACCTGGTGACCTCGACCGTGTCGACCCCGCTGTGGGGCAAGCTGGGCGACCTCTACGGGCGCAAGTCGTTCTTCCAGGCGGCGATCGTCATCTTCCTCGCCGGCTCCGCCCTGTCGGGGCTCAGCCGCACGCTCGAGATGCTCATCGCCTTCCGGGCGCTGCAGGGGCTGGGCGCAGGCGGCCTCATGGTCGGTGCCCAGGCGATCATCGGCGACATCGTCTCGCCGCGCGAGCGCGGTCGCTATCAGGGGCTCTTCGGCGCGGTCTTCGCCGTGGCGACGGTGGTCGGTCCGCTGCTCGGGGGCTTCCTCACCCAGCACGCGAGCTGGCGGTGGGTCTTCTACATCAACGTGCCGATCGGGGCCGTCGCTCTCGTCGTCACCGCAGTCGTGCTTCCAGCGCACATGAGGGGCGCGAGGAAGCCGGTGATCGACTACGTCGGGACGCTGTTGCTGAGCGCGGCGGTGACCGCGCTCGTGCTCGTCGCGAGCCTCGGAGGGACGACGTACGCATGGTCGTCGGTCCCGATCGCGATCCTGGGGGCCTCCGGCGTGGCACTGCTCGTCGTGTGGGCGCTCGTCGAACGGCGGGCCCGCGAGCCGGTGCTGCCGCTCCATCTGTTCGCGAACCGGGTCTTCTCGGCGACGAGCGCGATCGGGTTCGTCGTCGGCTTCGGCCTCTTCGGCGCGGTCACGTTCATGCCGGTCTTCTTGCAGGTCGCCAAGGGTGCCGACCCGACCCTCTCGGGCCTCCAGCTCCTTCCGCTCATGGCCGGCCTGCTGCTCACCTCCATCGTGTCGGGGGTGGTGATCAGCCGTTCGGGCCGCTACAAGGTGTTCCCCATCGTCGGCTCGGCGGTGATGACGCTCGGGATGTACCTCCTGGCGACCGTGCACGCCACGACGTCCGACGGCGTCATGTACCTGTACATGGTCATCCTCGGCCTCGGCCTCGGCGCTGTGATGCAGGTGCTCGTGATCGCCGTCCAGAACGCGGTCCCCTACGAAGAGCTCGGCGTGGCCACCGCGGGCGCGACGTTCTTCCGGTCCATCGGCGGCTCGTTCGGGGCCGCGATCTTCGGGGCGATCTTCGCCAACGTGATCGGCGGCAGGCTCGCCGCGGCGCTGCACGGGTACCCCGTTCCCAGAGACCTGGGGTCTTCGGTGAGCCCCGCATCGTTGCAGCACCTCCCCGCGGGGGTCCACGCGGCGGTCGCATCGGCGTACGCGTCGACGGTCGGCACGGTCTTCCTCGTGGCGGTGCCGATCATGGGGCTCGCGTTCCTCCTCACGTGGCTCCTGCCCGAGGTGCGGCTGCGCGCGCACGTGGGCAACGAGGTTCCCTCGTCCGCGCTCGACGAAGCGTCGTCCGCGCTCGACGAAGCGTCGGCGGCGGTCCCGGTCGATCCTGCGCCGGCCGGTTCGCCGCCGCCGGCCGGCGTCGCGCCCGCGCCCACGGCCTGACCCGCGGCCCTTCCCGGCGGGCGTCAGGCAGGCGGGTTCGGCTTTCCCTCGGCCCGGGAGCCTGCGGGGGATGTCTCGCTCTCGTTCGGGCCGTCTCGGGACCCACGGCCGCCTTCAGTCGCAGACGCGGAGGTTGCCGGCGCGTCCGGCGGCACGGCGGCCCGCGTTGGAGGTGGCGCAGGGGCGGAAGGCTGGGGGAGGGGCGTGCGGGGTGTGCGGAGGACCCCGGCGGCGAGCATCGCGGAGTTCGGGATCTTCCAATCGCCCTCCTCCGTTCGGAGGGTCACGTAGGTCAGGGTCATCTCCCGCACTCGCGCGTCGAAGATCCCGCCGAGCGATCCTGAGCGGATGCGAACCAGATCGCCGACGCGGAACGGCCTGGCGAGGACGAGGATCATGCCGGCGAAGACGTTGCCGAGGCTCTGCTGGGCCGCGATCCCGAGCACGATCCCGGCGAGGCCGGCGCCGACGAGGAGGCGGTCGATGGGCACTTTCAGCTCGGCGAGCATGGCGAAGATCACGATCAGGTAGCCGACTCCGGCAGAGAGGATCCGGACCGCGCCGCCCGCCGCCGGCATCGACGTCGACGACACGTGGTGGGCCAACAGCTTCGAGATGCGGGTGACCGCCACCGCTCCGAACACCAGGAGAACCGCCGCACTGATCCAGGCGATCAGGCGCGGGTCGACGTTCGTTGTCGTCTTTGTCGAGACGTGGCCGAACGCCGATCCCGCAATGAGCGCGGCGAGCGCCACGAGCCCGGAGAGCACGCCGATGAACCAGGCCCGCCACGTGGCGCGCTTCGTCGCGTCAGCCATCACGAACCTCACCGAGACGGCCGCGCGGACGAGGCCTGCCGGCAGGCGCGCGGCTCACGCGGGGAGCCCATCTGCGTCCGACGTGGTCACCCGTCACCGTCCCTGTGCCGCTTCGGGCACGTGCGTCCTCGTCACCGGTCCGAACCTCGCTCCGGTCGAGGGTAGTCGCCGTCCCGAGTGTCGTGCGGGTGCTTCCGTGCGCTGAGTCGAGCACGCTGCAGCGGCCGCCCTCGCCTCGGCCGGGAGGTCGAGGTCCCACGTCGCGACGACTTGC
>JAJYGM010000630.1:1939-3581 GCA_021785095.1 Actinomycetes bacterium | reverse complement strand
GTTGTCGTCGAGGTCGGGGCAGGCCGGGTAGCCCCAGCTGTAACGCCCGCCGCGATACTGCTGGCGGAACAGCCCCGTGAGCGTGTGGCCGTCTTGGTCCGCGAAGCCCAGCTCCTCTCGGATGCGCCGGTGCCAGTGCTCTGCGAGTGCCTCGGTCATCTCCACGCCGAGGCCGTGGAGGAACAGGTAGTCCTGGTAGCGGTGATCGGCGAACAGGCGAGCCGTCTCTTCGGACACCTTGGGCCCCATGGTCACGAGCATGAGGGAGGCGTAGTCCTTCTCGCCGGATGTGGCCGGTCGGAAGAAGTCCGCGATGCAGAGCCAGGGAAACTTGTCCTGGCGGGGGAACGCGAAGCGCATCCATTCGGCGCTGCGCGAATCGTCCTTGTAGATGACCAGGTCGTCTCCCTCGGAGGCCGCGGCGAAGTGCCCGTAGGCGACCTGGGGGACGAGCACGTCGGCCTGCTTGGCCTTGTCGAGCTCCTGGCGCAGCACGGCTCGAACTCTCTCCTTGAAGGTGGCGTCGTCCTCGCCCTCGGCCGGGCGGAACCCCCACTGGTTCCGGAAGAGTGCGGTCAGGTTCAAGTAGGCGGCGATCTCGTCGATGGGGATGCCGCGGGCGATCCTCGTGCCGACGAAGGGCGGGAGGAAGAGCTGGTTGTCGAGCTCGACTTCGGGCGAGCGCGCAGGGCGCAGCGCGCCCTGGCCGCCGTCGGACGGCACCGCCTTCCCCGACGTCCGAAAGCGGGACGGCACGTTGCGCTGCGAGATCTCGCGTCCGAAGCCGGGGTCGTCCTCGCCGGTCCGCCGGAGCTCGACCAGGCGGTCCATCGTGCGGAGGCCTTCGAAGGCGTCTCGGCCGTAGAAGACCCGGCCTTCGTAGACCTCGCGCAGATCGCGCTCGACGTACGTGCGGGTGAGTGCGGCGCCGCCGAGAAGGACCGGGACGTCGGAGAGCCCGCGCCGGTTCAGCTCCTCGAGGTTCTCGCGCATGATCAGCGTCGACTTGACGAGCAGACCGCTCATACCCAGCGCATCGGCACGATGCTCTTGGACCGCGGTGACCATCTCGCCGATGCCGACCTTGGTCCCGAGGTTCACCACCTCGTAGCCGTTGTTCGTGAAGATGATGTCCACGAGGTTCTTCCCGATGTCGTGCACGTCGCCCTTCACCGTCGCGAGCACCACCTTGCCCTTGCCCCCGGCGTCTGCGTGCGCCATGTGTGGCTCGAGGTATGCGACGGCAGCCTTCATGGTCTCGGCGGACTGGAGCACGAAGGGCAGCTGCATCTCCCCGGACGCGAAGAGGTCGCCGACGGTCTTCATGCCACCGAGGAGGATGCCGTTCACGATGTCGAGCGCCTCGCGGCCCGAGTCGAGCGCCTCTTGGAGGTCGGCTTCAAGCCCTTGGCGTCGCCCGTCGACGATCCGCTGCTCGAGGCGGTGCTCGACCGGCCAGTCGGAGTCCACGTCGTCGGTCGCCTTCGACACGGAGACCCCTTCGAAGAGCGCGAGCAGCTCCTGGAGCGGGTCGTACCCCTCTCGGCGCCGGTCGTAGACGAGGTCCAGGCACACCTCACGTACACGCTCGTCGATGCGCGACAGCGGCAGGATCTTCGCCGCGGGGGGGATCGCCGCGTCG
>JAJYGM010000630.1:0-1929 GCA_021785095.1 Actinomycetes bacterium | reverse complement strand
CGGCAGGCTCTTCGCCGCGTGCACGATCGCCGCGTCGAGCCCGGCGCCGACGCACTCGTGCAGGAAGACTGAGTTCAGCGCCTGGCGCGCTGCTGGGTTCAGGCCGAACGAGACGTTCGACAGTCCGAGCAGCGTGTGAACGCCCGGCAGCTCGGCCTTGATCGCCGAGATCCCCTCGATCGTCTCGATCCCGTCTCGCCGGCTCTCCTCCATGCCGGTCGACAGCGGCAGCGCGAGCGGATCGAAGATGAGGTCTGACGGCTCGAGCCCGTAGCGGTCGACGGCGACGTCACGGATCGCGCGGGCAGCCCGGAGCTTCCATTCTGCAGTGCGGGCCTGCCCTTCTTCGTCGATGCAGGTGCACACCACCACCGCCCCGTACTCGCGCGCGAGTCGGAGGAACCGGTCGAGCCGGGTGCCCTCGCCGTCGCCCTCCTCGAGGTTGACCGAATTGACGATGGGGCGCCCGCCCAACCATCGCAGCGCCGCCTCGGCGACCGGCGCTTCGGTCGAGTCGATCATGAGCGGCACGCTCGACTGGGTGGCGAGCCGACCCGCGAGCTCGGTCATGTCGGCCACGCCGTCGGCACCGGTGTAGTCGACGCAGACGTCGATGACGTGCGCACCCTCGGCGATCTGGTCGCGCGCCATGGCGACGCACGTCTCCCAGTCGCCGGCGAGCATCGCTTCGCGGAAGCGCTTGGAGCCATTGGCGTTCGTGCGCTCGCCCACTACGAGGAACGACGTCTCCTGCGCCAGCGGCACCGAGCTGTAGATCGACGCGGCGGCAGGTTCGTGGAGTGACCGGCGGCGTGCCGGTGCCACCCCGTGGAGCGCATCGACGACCGCTCGAAGGTGGTCGGGCGTCGTCCCGCAGCATCCCCCGACCGCAGCCACCCCATGTTCGGACACGAAGCGGAGCAGGTGGGCGGCAAGCTCTTCGGGGGTGAGGTCGTAGTGCATGCGGCCCTCAACAACCGAGGGCAGCCCTGCGTTGGGCAGCACCGAGACGGGCACCCTCGAGTGCGCAGTGAGGTAGCGCAAGGCTTCGTCCATCTCCGCCGGGCCGGTGGCGCAGTTCATGCCGACGACGTCGACCTGCATCGCGTCGAGGGTCGTGAGGGCCGCGGCGATCTCGGTGCCCGGGAGCATCCTGCCGGTCAGCTCGATCGTCACCTGGACCTGGAGCGGGACCTGGCGCCCGGTCGCCGCCATCGCCCGCCGCGCGCCGTTGATCGCAGCTTTGGCCGAGAGGAGGTCGAAGACGGTCTCTACGAGGAGCAGGTCAACTCCTCCTTCGAGCAGTCCCGCAGCCTGTGCCTCGTAGGCGTCCCGCAGCCCGGCGTAGGGGATCTGCCCCAGCGTCGGGAACTTGGTCCCGGGCCCCATGCTCCCTGCGACCCAGCGGGGGCTTCCGGGGCTCGCGTACTCGTCGGCGACCCTGCGGGCGAGCCGAGCCGCGGCGACGTTGATCTCGCGGACCTGATCGCCGATCCCGTACTCGTCGAGCACGACCGAGAAGGCGCCGAACGTGTCGGTCTCCACCACCTCGACGCCCACGTCGAGGAACGAGCGGTGGAGGCGCTCGACGGCAGCGGGGGCGTTCAGGACCAGCACCTCGTTGCAACCCTCGAGCTTGGCGCTCCCGAAGTCCTCGGCGCCGAGTTCCTGGAGCTGGAGGTTCGTGCCCGTCGCCCCGTCGAAGATCACCACGCGCTCTCGCAGGGCGCTGAGGTAGTCGGAGCGCTCGGGGTCGAGACGACCGAGAGGAGTCGAAGCCATCTGACCCCAGAGGCTATTCGTTCGTGCCCCAGTACCATTCTCCCGGTGCGCATCTACACGCGCCGGGGCGACGACGGGACGACCGGGCTCCTCTTCGGCGGGAGAGTCGGGAAGTCGAGCCCTCGCATCGAGCTGAACGGTGCCGTC
>JAJYGM010000101.1 GCA_021785095.1 Actinomycetes bacterium | reverse complement strand
GCACCCGCTCTACGACTCCCGCGGGCAGCCCATCGTCGTGCCGGAGTGGTCGTTCCCTGGCCGCGGTCGGGTCCAGCGTCAGCTGAGCCGCGCGACCAAGGCACTGGACCGGGCGGAGCGTGCCCTCTCCGCGCTCCCGCTCCGCGGCGAGCAGGCCCGGTTGGCGGCCCGCCTCGAGGACCGCCGGACCACCGCCGAGCGCGCCCTCGGCTACGTCGAGCTCTACGGCGCCTACGCAGAGTGCGAGGCGATCTTCGAGGTCGGGCGCCTCCTCGCCCTCTCCGATCGTCTCTCGGAGGAGGAACGGTCGCGCTGGTGCCTCGACCCCCGAGTCGTGGACTGGACCACCTACGTGCGCGACGTCCACCTCCCGAGCGTCGTGGCCCACGCGCGGGTACGCACCGCGCCGGGCCGGCGCAGCGGGCCGAGCCGAGACGCCCGCGGGCGCGCGGCGATCCTCTCGCCGGACCGCCACGTCGCCGCGTTCGACCTCGAGAACACCCTGGTGGCCGCAAACGTCGTCGACTCCTACGCCTGGCTCGCCACACGCCGGCTCGGCGAGGGCGCACGGGCGCGCTTCGCGCTCTCCCTCGCCGCCGAGGGTCCCCGGCTCCTCGCGCTCGACCGCCGAGACCGCGGCGACTTCCTCCGCTCCTTCTACCGCCGCTACGAAGGCGCGCCGGCGGACGTGCTCGCCGAGGACGCCTGGGAGCTGGTCGCGACGCACCTGCTGGCGAAGGCCTTCCCCGCGGGGCTCGCCCGCGTGCGGGCGCACCGCGCGCTCGGACACCGCACCGTGCTCGTGACCGGGGCGCTCGACTTCGTCGTGGCGCCGTTTCGCGCCCTCTTCGACGACATCGTCTCCGCGGAGATGTCCGTCGTGGACGGGCGGCTGACCGGCGAGCTCACCACCCCGCCGCCGATCGGCGAGGCGCGCGCCCTCGCACTCGGCACGTACGCGGCGAGTGAGGGCCTGCGGCTCGAGGAGTCCGTGGCCTACGCCGACTCGGCCTCCGACCTCCCGATGCTCGAGGCGGTCGGCTACCCCGTCGCCGTCAATCCCGAGACGAAGCTGGCCGCGATCGCCCGCCGGCGCGGCTGGCACGTCGAGCGCTGGGAGCGCGCCGCGCGGAGCGCCGCACCACTCCTTCCCCTCGGACCCCGGCCGTGACCACACCCCGCCTGTCGCCGGCGTCTCCCTCGACGCTCGGCTGCGGACCCGAGCCGTCCCTGCCGAGCCCGGCTCCGGCGTCGAGCCGGCATCCCGGAGGCAGGCGCGTGCTGGGAGTGGCGGGCCGATGAGGGCGCTCGTCGTCGAACGGAGCGTTCCCCGCTTCGCAGCGGCGCGCCTCGCCTCCACGGTGGGCGCTCGGCCCCGGCCGGGGATCGCCCCCCTCCGCCTCGTCGAGCGCGACTCCCTCCCGCTCCCGGCGCCGGACTGGGAACGAGTCGCCCCCGTGCTGGCCGGGATCTGCGGCTCCGACCTGCACACCCTCTCGGGTCAGGCGTCCCGGTGGTTCGAGCCGCTGGTCAGCTTCCCCTTCGTCCCGGGCCACGAGGTCGTCGCGACCCGGACCGAGGGACCCCACGCCGGTGAGCGGGTCGTGCTCGAGCCGGTGTTGGCCTGCGCGGCGCGAGGGGTGGTGCCGCCGTGTGCCCCATGCGCCGCCGGCAACACCGGCGCGTGCGAGCGCCTGGACGCCCCCCCGCTGGCGGCGGGTCTCCAGACCGGGTACTGCGCGGATACCTCGGGGGGCTGGGCGAGCGAGCTCCTCGCACATCCGAGCCAGCTCCACCCGGTCCCCGACGAGCTCGGCGACGACGAGGCCGTCCTCGTCGAGCCGACCGCTTGCGCGATCCACGCGGCGCTCGCCGCCGAGGTGGGCGCCGGGGACGTCGTCGCCGTGATCGGTGCCGGCACGCTCGGCCTGCTCACGCTCGCGGCCCTGCGCCGCCACGCCCTCCCGGGGTCGCTGCTCGTCGGCGCCAAGCACCCCCACCAGCGCCGCCTCGCCGCGGAGCTCGGCGGGACCGTGGTGAGCCCGGACGAGCTGCGCCGCGCGGTGCGGCGCCTCACCCGAACCGGCGTCCACGGTGGACGCCTGGCCGGCGGCGCGGACGTCGTGTTGGACTGCGTCGGGAGCGCGACCTCGCTCGCCGAGGCGCTCGCGGTGGTTCGCCCCCGTGGCCGCATCGTGCTGGTAGGGATGCCCGGGAGCCTCCGGGTCGACCTCACGCCCCTCTGGCAACGGGAGGTGGCCCTCGTCGGTGCCTACGCCTACGGGACCGAACATCTCCCCGAGGGCGACCGCCGCACGTTCGCCCTGGCCTTCGAGCTGGTGGCCGCGGAACGCCTCGGGAGGCTCGTGTCTGCCCGGTACCCGCTCGAGCTCTGGTCCGACGCGCTCGCCCACGCCGAGGCGGCCGGCCGGCGCGGCGCCGTCAAGGTCGCCTTCACCCCACAAGCCCGGCCGCGGGCGACCCCGAGATGACCGGCGAGGCGACGTGAACCGCGAGGAGCGCCCCGAACGCCCACCCCGAGGAGCACGACGAGAGGCACCACGGGCCGCACTCCCCGTTCTCGACCGGAGGCCACCGACAGGGGCTCGCAGAGAGCCGTAGGAGGACACCATGACCGCCCGACCCGGCTTCGTCCTGGAGGTGGACCGCTCGACCCCGCCCAGCCTGCTCTGGCACGGCGAGGGGTTCCACCTGGCGCGCCTGCCCGAGGGGTCGCGCGTCGTCTACCCACCCGAACCCCTCGCGCCGCTCGCCGACCCCGACGCCGCGATCGCCCACGCGCTCGAGCACCCGCTCGGGGACGCGAAGCCCCTGCGGGAGCGGCTCTTCCCGGGGATGCGGCTCACCATCGCCTTCGACGACGTCTCGCTCCCGCTCCCCCCGATGCAGCCGCCGGACGTGCGCCAACGCGTGATCGAACAGGTGCTCGACCTCGCAGCGGAAGCGGGCGTGGACGATGTCGTGCTCGTCGCGGCACTCGCCCTCCACCGTCGGATGACCGAGGCCGAGCTGCGCCACGCGCTCGGGAGCCGCATCTACGACGCGTTCGCCCCGAGCGGCCGGCTCACCCAGCACGACGCCGAGGACCCGGCGAACCTGGTCCACCTCGGGACCACCGACGCCGGCGAGGACGTCGAGATCAACCGCCGGGCCATGGAGTCGGACCTCCTCGTCTACGTCAACATCAACCTCGTCACCATGGACGGCGGCCACAAGAGCGTCGCAACCGGGCTCGCGAGCTACCGGAGCCTGCGCCACCACCACAACCCCCGCACGATGGTCGCGTCCAGGAGCTTCATGGACCAGCACCACTCCGAGCTGCACTCCTCGAACTGGCGCATGGGCCGGCATCTCGCGACCAGCGGACTCCAACTGTTCCAGATCGAGACGACGCTCAACACGGCCACCTTCCCGGATGCCTTCGGGTTCCTCATGCGTCGCGAGTGGGAGTGGCGAGCCCGGGATCGCGCCGCGTTCCTCGCGAGCGAGGCCGCCCTCGCCCGCGCACCCGAGCGGCTCGCGCGGTCGGTCCTGCACAACATCCGCAGCCCCTACGGCCT
>JAJYGM010000707.1 GCA_021785095.1 Actinomycetes bacterium | reverse complement strand
CTCGCACGCGGACGACGCGGCCCCCTGCCAGGAGGTCTGGACTCGGGGTGAACGCGCTCAGCCTGGCAGGTCGTCCAGGAGCGACCTGGCCAGACGCGCGAGCCCGTCCGCGACGCGCGGTGGGCCGATCCCCTCGGCCGCCACCAGCGCGTCGGCGACGTGGCGGCGCGCGACCGCGACCGTCGTCTCGATCGCCGTGGACTCGCTCACGATCGAGCGCGCCTTCTCCCGCTCGGGCTGGCCCAGCGGCTGGCCGAGGAGCGTCCGGAGCTCGGGACCGGCGTCGGGGTCGCGCAGCGCGAGCAGGACCGGGAGCGTGTAGACGCCCTCCGCGAGGTCCTGGCCCGGCGGCTTGCCGAGCTCGCCGTCGTCCGCGACGACGTCGAGGACGTCGTCGCGGAGCTGGAAGACCATCCCCAACGCGCGCCCGAACTGGGTGAACGCGTCCACCTCGTCTCGGCGCGCGCCGCTCGTGAGCGCGCCGATCCGGCAGGAGGCCGACATGAGCGCCGCCGTCTTCCCGGCGATCGCGGCGAAGTAGTCGCCCTCGCTCCGGTCCGTCTTGAAGCAGGACCGGACTTCGACGATCTGACCCTGGCAGAGCTGCCCGAGGGTCGTCGCGAGGAGGCCGGCGACCTCGGTGCCCAGCGCGGCGGCGATCGCCGCGGAGCGCGCGAGCAGGTAGTCGCCCGCGACGATCGCGACGAGGTTGCCGTACCGGCTGTTCACGCTCTCGACGCTCCGCCGGACGCTCGCTTCGTCGATGACGTCGTCGTGGTAGAGCGACGCCAGGTGCACGAGCTCGACGGCCACCCCCCCGAGGAGGTCCTGCTCCGACGCCTTGCGCTCGCCGCGCGTGGCCGCGACGAGCGCGAGCGCCGGCCGGAGCCGCTTGCCGCCTGCCGCGATGAGGTGCGTCGTCACGTCGTCGAGGAAGCTGTCCCCCGTCATCACCGACCCGGCGAGCAACGGCTCGAGACGCTCGAGCTCCTCGTCGACCATGGGGAGACCGAGAGCCTCCGTGGCATTCACGATCCGCACGTTACGCGACGGGTGCGGGGCGGGAACACTTCCGGCCGGTGCGGTCGTGGCCCGCGGGCGCGGCCGTGTCCGTGGGCGCGCCCGTCGCCGCGATCGTGGCTGGAGGCGCGATCGTGGCCGGCGGGCGCGGTCTCTGCCCCGCCGCGTCGCCGCCGCGTCGCCGCGTGCGGGATCGGTGAGCGCCCGCTGACCGATCTGTACACGTGCTGGATCCCGGGCCGCCGCCGCGGCCGACGCGGAGGCGCCGTGAGGCGCGCGGCGGGCGGGTAGGACCCTACGGGTACACTCCAGTCCTAGGTAACGAGCCAGTACGGAGGCGGTCACGTGTTCGAACGCTTCACCGACCGGGCACGGCGAGTGCTTGTGTTGGCGCAAGAAGAAGCGCGCCTTTTGAACCACAGTTTCATCGGGACGGAGCACATCCTCCTGGGCCTGATCCACGAGGGCGAGGGGGTCGCGGCGAAGGCGCTCGAGTCGCTGGGCATCACGCTCACAGCGGTGCGCGAGAAAGTGGAAGAGACGATCGGCATGGCCGGCAGCGCTCCGAGCGGCTCCCCCCCCTTCACCCCACGCGCGAAGAAGGTGCTCGAGCTGTCGCTTCGCGAGGCGTTGCAGCTCGGGCACAGCTACATCGGCACCGAGCACATGCTCCTCGGCCTGGTGCGCGAGGGGGAAGGGGTCGCGGCGCAGGTGCTCCAGAGCCTGGGCGCAGACCTGGGGCGCGTCCGCCAGCAGGTGATCCAGCTCATGTCCGGCTACCAGGGCAAGGAGTCGGTCGGCGCGGGTGCGGGGACGTCGTCGAGCGACGCGCCGTCGGGGTCGCCGGTTCTCGACCAGTTCGGCCGGAACCTGACCCAGCTCGCCCGCGACGGCAAGCTCGACCCGGTCATCGGGCGCGAGAAGGAGATCGAGCGGGTCATGCAGGTGCTGTCCCGCCGGACGAAGAACAACCCCGTGCTCATCGGCGAGCCCGGCGTCGGCAAGACGGCGATCGTCGAGGGCCTCGCCCAGCGGATCGTCACGAACGAGGTCCCAGAGACGCTCGCGGGCAAGCAGCTCTACACCCTCGACCTTGGCGCGCTGGTCGCGGGAAGCCGGTACCGGGGCGACTTCGAGGAGCGCCTGAAGAAGGTGTTGAAGGAGATCCGCACGCGCGGCGACATCATCTTGTTCATCGACGAGCTCCACACGCTGGTGGGCGCGGGTGCGGCCGAGGGTGCGATCGACGCCGCGTCGATCCTGAAGCCGATGCTCGCGCGGGGCGAGCTCCAGACGGTCGGCGCCACGACGCTCGACGAGTACCGCAAGCACCTCGAGAAGGACGCGGCCCTCGAGCGGCGCTTCCAACCGGTGAAGGTGAGCCAGCCGTCCGTCGCGCTCACCATCGAAATCTTGAAGGGGCTGCGAGACCGCTACGAGTCGCACCACGCGGTCACGATCACCGACCAGGCGCTCGTTGCCGCGGCCAACCTCGCGGACCGGTACCTCTCTGACCGCTTCCTCCCCGACAAGGCCATCGACCTCATCGACGAGGCGGGCAGCCGGCTGCGCATCAGGCGGATGACCACCCCGCCCGGCCACAAGAAGCTCGATGAGGAGATCAACCGGCTGCGCCAGGACAAAGAAGCCGCGATCGGCCGGGGCGCGTTCGAGCAGGCGAAGAGGCTCGCCGAGCAGGAGTCCGACCGGCTGTCCCGAAAGGAGGCGATGGAGGCCGAGTGGCGCGCCGAGGGAGTGGACCTCTTCGACGTCGTCGACGAGGACGTCGTCGCCGAAGTGCTGGCGAACTGGACGGGGATCCCCGTCTACCGCCTCACCGAGGAGGAGACCGCCAAGCTCCTCCGGATGGAAGACGAGCTCCACAAGCGGGTGATCGGCCAGGAAGAGGCGCTGAAGGCGCTCGCCCGTGCGATCCGGCGGACGCGTGCGGGCTTGAAGGACCCGAAGCGCCCGAGCGGCTCGTTCATCTTCCTCGGCCCGACGGGTGTGGGCAAGACCGAGCTCGCCAAGGCGCTCGCGGAGTTCCTCTTCGACGACGAGGACGCGCTGATCCAGCTCGACATGAGCGAGTACATGGAGAAGCACACGGTCTCCCGTCTCGTCGGCTCGCCTCCGGGCTATGTCGGCTACGAAGAGGGTGGCCAGCTCACCGAGGCGGTGCGGCGCAAGCCCTTCTCCGTTGTCCTGTTCGACGAGGTGGAGAAGGCGCACCCCGACGTGTTCAACGCCCTGCTCCAGATCCTCGAGGACGGGCGGCTGACCGATGCCCAGGGGCGCTCTGTCGACTTCAAGAACACCGTGCTGATCATGACGTCCAACCTCGGGACCGCCGACCTGCGCAAGGCGTCGGTGGGCTTCCAGAAGACGTCCGAGGCCGTCACCTACGAGAAGATGAAGGCGAAGGTGCACGACGCGCTGAAGGCGCACTTCCGGCCGGAGTTCCTGAACCGCATCGACGAGATCATCGTCTTCCACGAGCTGAGCAGGGAAGAGGTCATGGAGATCGTCGATCTCATGGTGAACCGCACCAGGGAGCAGCTCTCGGGCCAAG
>JAJYGM010000219.1 GCA_021785095.1 Actinomycetes bacterium | reverse complement strand
GGTCCGACGACCGGCCCCCCGGTCGGCGTCTCCACACAGGCATCCGGGAAGGGCACGACGCTGCGGTCGGGCGGTGGTCGGAGCTCAGGGGGGTGACGGAGGAACGCCACCACGGGGCCTCCCCCGCTCCCCGAGCCGGAGGAACCGGTCAGGCCGCCTCCCCCGCTCCCCACCCCGGACCCGCCCGTCGCGCCCCCGGCGCCGCCGCTCGGCGCACCCCCTCCTCCGGCCGACGTCGTCGGGAGCGGCGAGACGCGCTTCGACGGGGCACTCGATCCGGGGAGCACTGCGCCGCTCCGGTCGCCGCTCCTCGCGTTGCTCGGGCGCGTCGCGGCGGTCGGGACGATCGCCGTGACGGAGCTCTCTGCCGGGTTCGCCTGGGCAGCCGGGACGACACCGACGAGGCCGGCAAGGCAGACGGCCAGGATCACCAGGCCGGTCCCGCTCGCCGCGAGGGTCGTCCGCGGAAGACGTCGCAGCGAGTCGAGCGTCCAGCTCTGGCGGCGAAGCTGGTCCCACCAGCGCCGGAGGGCGCCGTGACGGATCGGGTCCTCGACGAAGCGCCACGAGAGCGCCGCCAGGCCGATGCTCGCTCCCACCTGGAGCGCCGCTCGCCAGAGGTTCACGCCCCCCGTTGCGCTGGCCGGGGTCGTGAGCACGATGACGGGGTAGTGCCAGAGGTAGATCGCGTAGGAGCGCACGCCGAGCCAGCGCAGCGGCCGCCAGGCGAGCAGGCGCGAGAGTTTGGTCGCCGGATGCGCGGCCACAGCGATGACCGCGGCGGCGAGCACCGACAGCAGCAGCATCCCGCCCCGGTAGAGGAAGGTCTGGTACTCGTCGGTCTGCCAGAACATGACGAGCACCCCGAGCAGTGCCAGCCCCCCGACGCCGTCGAGGAGCAGCCGAGCGCTCGGCACCACCCGCTCCTGCAGGCGCCGGCTCGGCCAGACCATCGCGAGCGCCGCCCCGATGAGCAGGGCGAAGGCCCTCGTGTCCGTCCCGTCGTAGACCCGGGTCGGATCTCCTCCCGGGACGTAGAGGACCGCCATCTCCACCGCCGATGCGAGCGCGAGGACGAGGGTGAGCCCGAGGAGGCGGCTCCGGCTCAGGTAGCGCAGCCCCAGCCAGAGCAGCAACGGCCAGACGAGGTAGAACTGTTCCTCCACCGCGAGCGACCAGAGGTGCCCGAGCGGCGAGGGTGGCCCGAAGCGAGCGAAGTAGGAGACGTGGTGGAAGATGAGCCACCAGTTGCTCACGTACAGGCACGCCGCCAGCACGTCACCACGGAACGCGGCCAGCTGGCTGCGATCGAAGACCGCCACCCACGCCGAGACGACCACCAGCATCACCGCAAGCGCCGGCAGGAGCCGCCGCGCGCGGTGGACCCAGAAGGTTCGCAAGCCGAGCCCCCCCGTGCGCTCGTGGCGCGCGAGCAACAGGTCGGTGATGAGGTAGCCGGACAGGACGAAGAACACGCCCACCCCGAGCAGCCCGCCGCTCGCCCAGCCGAAGCCGAGGTGGAAGGCGATGACCGCGAGCACCGCGATCGCACGTAGCCCGTCCAGGCCCCCGAGGTAGCGGCGGTCGGCCTCGACCGGCCTAGGCATGGCGGAAGCGCTCCTCGGGCGTCTCGGGATCCGGCAGCGACGGGCGGTCCGGGCGGTCCGGGTGCTCGGGCGCCGCCGTCACCCGGCGATGACGACGGCGGTCTGGCCGGGGTCGACGACCGTCACGGTCCCGCCCCAGATGCACTGGCACATCGAGGCGTTGGTGAGCGCAGGAATCCCGTTGATCAACACGTTCGGCGCGCCGGGCTCCCAAGGCACGAGGACGGGTTTGCAGGGGATGCCGGGAGACCCGACCGCCTTGGCCGCCACCACGGCCGGGTTCTCGGGGCTCCCGCACACGCCGAAGGTGATGATGTTCTCAGGCTGGACGCAGGCCACGGTCGCGGCCGGCGCCGGGGCGCCGACCTCTGCGCCCTCGGGGACGACGACGAGTGGGATCGGAGCAGGTGGCACGGCGAAGTCACACATGACCGTCGCCCCGTCACACACCAGCACGCCCATCGGTCCTCCTCGAGCCGTCCCCGCTCGCCCGGAGACGCCCACACTCTAGGCCGGCGGGGCCGGACCACGCTCGCTCTCCGGGTGCCGTCCGCCTACGGTCTCGTCGTGCACCATGGGCAGAACCCGCTCTGGGGAGACGACTGGCCAGAGGTTCGCGCCCACTGGCCCCTCGACTGGGCAGTTGCACACCTGAACCACGGCTCCTACGGCGCGACGCCGTCCGCCGTGTCGGAGGCGCGCCGAGCGTTGCTGCACGAGTCCGACGTGAACCCGGTGCGCTGGTTTCGCCGGGTGCTCCCGGGGGCAGTCCGCGAGGCTCGGGAGGTGATCAGGCAGTTCCTCGGCGCGCCGCCGGGCACGCTCGCCCTGGTCACGAACGCCAGCGCGGGGGTGAGCGCCGTGCTCGCCGCGACGGAGCTCGGCGTCGGCGAGGAGGTCCTGGTCTCGGATCATGCCTACGGCGCCGTCCGCTTTGCTGTCGAACGTGCGGCGGAGCGGGCGGGGGCCTCGGTCCGCGTCGCTCGCCTCGCCCTCGGCGCCACGGACGACGAGGTCGTCGCCGCCTTCGCGGGAGGCCTTCGGGACTGCACCCGGCTCGTGGTGGTCGACGCCGTGACCTCTCCCACCGCGATGCGCCTCCCGGTCGAGGGCGTCGCCGCCGAGGCGCATCGCGCCGGCGTGCCGGTCCTCGTCGACGCGGCACACGGGCCGGGGATGCTCCCGGTCGACCTCGCGACGACGGCAGCCGACTTCTGGGTGGGCAACCTGCACAAGTGGGCCTGCGCGCCCGCCGGCACCGCTGCCCTCTTCGTCGCCCGCCCGGCGGCGCACCCGGTGGCGACCCCGATCGTGTCGTGGGGCGAGCACGATGGTTTTCCAGACGCCTTCGACCAGCGCGGGACCGACGACCTCACGCCCTGGCTCGCCGCGCCGGTGGCCTTGGCCCTGCTCTCCGGACTGGGCTGGGCGCGCCTGCGTCGACACAACGCGGCACTCGTCGCCGAGGCACAGCAGGTCGTCGCCGCCGCCATCGGCGTCCCGGGCCGCCGCCTCTGGCACTAGCCCGGGGTCTCGATGGCCGTCGTGCCCCTCCCGCCGGGGGTGGCGACCGACTCCGCCGGGGCGGGCGCGCTGCAGGCGGCGCTCTCCGACCGGCTCGGGATCGAGGCGGCGGTCACCTCGTGGAACGGCCGGGGCCTGCTCCGGCTCTCGGCGCAGGCCTACAACGCGCCGGCGGACTACGAGCGCCTCGCCGCAGGCCTACCCGGCCTCACCGGCCGCTGGCCCCGGTCCCGGCCGCCTCGTCGCTCCGAGGGGGCGCTCCGTGGCGGCTCGCCGGTTTCGCGCTGCAGTCGCCCCTCACCCCCGCCTCCGGAGACCCACCCGGCAGGGGGGAACCCTCCGAGCGAGCAGACTGGCGATCGGTGAGCCGGCCGGGTGGCCGCGGTCGGGGTCCGGCAACGGGCGCCCGGTCGAGGAAGGTCGGGGCTCCGCAGGGCAGTGTGCTGGCTAACGGCCAGTCGGGGTG
>JAJYGM010000156.1 GCA_021785095.1 Actinomycetes bacterium | reverse complement strand
CACCACCCTGCCCGAGCCGGGGGTGGCCCCCGCTGCGACCTCGAGCACCTCCTCGTAGGCAGCTCCCGGGAAGACGCGGTCGCGGAGCCACTGCAGGCAGAGGCCGCTCGTCTCGTGGTTGTTGGCGATCAGGTATTGGGAGGGGTTGAGCCCCGGGACCGATGCGATCGAGTGGAGGGGGTCCGTCTTCTTGAAGGGAACGGGAGCGCCGATCCACGAGCTCGTCGAGATGGCGACGTGGGTGTCGAAGTCTCGTACGGCTCCCGCTCCGCAGGCGGCGGAGTGCAGGTCGGGGGTTCCCGTGACCACCTGGACGCCACCCGCCAGCCCGAGGTCTGCGGCAAGGTCATCTCGCATCGTCCCGACGACCGAACCGGTCGGGACGAGCGGCGGCAGCTTCGACTCGTCGATGCCGGCGAGCTTCACGAGCACGGGGTCGTAGGCCATGAGCTCGAGTCGGCGGTTGTCCGTGAGCCACGACGCCGTCATCGAAGCGTGCGACGCCGCCGGCCGGCCGGTGAAGCGCATCGAGAGGTAGTCGACCGGTTCCAGGTACCACGCCGCGGCGGCGGCGACATCGGGTCGCTCGTTCTGCAGGTACAGGATGTGGCCGATCGGGTCGGCGCCGTTCGAGGACGGCGCGCCGCCGCTCCTCCGGATCCACTGGATCGCCGGGCGGGGCGCGTAACCGGCCACCGGCCCGCCGATGATCCTCTTCGAGTACGGACCGCCCCGGCTGTCCATCCAGAGGATGCACTCGCCGACGGGTTCGCCGGCAGCGTCGACCGGGACCGTGGAAGCCCACTGGCCGGTGCACGAGACGGCGACGACCTCGTCGGCGGAGAACTGCCCGCTCGCGAGCCCTCGGCGGGCGGCGTTGCAGATGAGGGTCCACCACTCTGCGGCGTCCTGCACCGCGCCTCCGCCGGTGAGCCAGGTCGTCTCGACGAGCTGGTGGTCGTGCCAGAGCACCTCTCCGCTCAGGCGGACGTAACCGACCTTCGGCCCACCCGTCCCGAGATCGACCGCCAGGCAGACGCCTTCTCTCGTTGCTCTCGTTGCCGTCACGCCGGAGGCACCGACTGCTGCCGGTCCATCATGTCGGCCATCACCATCTTGATGAACTCGTCCGCCTCGTCGGTCATCCCCCCGGCGACGCCGCCGTAGATGGCGCCGCTGTGCGGTGAGAGGCCGGCGGCTTCCTGCTCGCGGGCGTACGCGACGGCGTCGGCCAGGTCGGCAGCGAAACCTTCCACGACCCCGGGCTGCGTCTGGGGCCGGGTGACCGCCATGTGGAGGGCGTTCGGGTACTGCTGGCCGTTGAAGCGCCAGCCGCGCTTCCGCATGAAGTCGTTGACGTGGTACACGTCGAACGCGTCGCTCGTGAACGAGAACAGGAACGTGGGCTTGCCGAGCAGCCGAAGCTCGGGATGGGTGAGCACGGCCTCCTGCATGGCGCTCGACGTGGCGAAGATCTGCTCGGCGTAGCGCCGGTAGCCCTCGCGGCCGAGCGACACGAGCGACGCCCATGTCGCCGCCAGCAGGCCGCCAGAACGTGACCCGTCCATCCCGGGCGAGCAGTACTTCCCGCCACTCCAGTCGGTGAGGAAGAAGTACTGGGCGTTCCGCAGCGCCTTGTCACGGAACAGCACCGTCGACGAGCCCTTGAAGGCATATCCGTACTTGTGCGTGTCGGCGGAGATGGACGTGACGCCGGGGACCCGGAAGTCGAAGAGCGGGATGTCGTAGCCGAGCTCCTGGCCGAAGGGGAGGATGAACCCGCCGAGGCAACCGTCCACGTGCAGGCCAATCCCGCGTGCCTGGGCGATCTCGCCCAGCTCGGCGATGGGGTCGACCGTGCCGTAGCCGTAGTTGCAGGCCGAGCCGACGACGGCGACCGTCTGGTCGTCGATGTGCTCGCTCACCCACTCGAGGTCGACGAGCGTCGTCGCCGGGTCGACGGGGGCGCGGCGCAGCTCGACGCCGAAGAGGTGGCACGCCTTGTCGAAGGCCGGATGGGCGGTCTCCGGCTTGATCACGTTCGGCCGCGTCGTCCCCCGGGTCGCGGCAGCGTGGTCCCGGTAGGCGAGGACGGCATGGCAGATGCTGCCGGTTCCGCCGCTCGTCACGAGCCCGACCGGCGTCGACTCGTCGACCGCCTCGGAGTGGAACAGGTCGAGCGCCATCGCGATGACCTCGCCTTCGAAGCGCGTCTGGCTGGGGCAGATGTCACGCTGGAGCGCGTTCACGTGCGCGTAGAGGCCGAAGGCCTCGTTCAAGAAGGCGTAGTGCTCGTGGTCGCCGCAGTACATGGTGCCCGAGATCCGTCCGGACTCCCATGTGGCGTCCTCCGCCTTCGCCATGGCGTGCAGCTCGTCGAGCACCTCGCCGCGGTCCCGCCCGTGCTCGGGAAGTGCCCGGTTGACGCCGTACTTCTCGGCGTACGGGTAGTCGTTGCTCATGGGCACGTAGTCAAGCATCAACCTGCCGCTCGCGGCACCGTGCGCCGGGCTCGTGCCTCCCATCGCCAGTCTCACGGAGCTTCAGCCGGAGCGGGCAGAGCTCCCGAGCTCGATGGTCGTGTAGTCCTCGGGAAGCAGGACGCCGGGCAGCGTCTCGGCCGTGACGTCAGCTCCCACGTGAGTCGCGACGAAGCGCACCGCGGGGTAGCGGGCCGCGAGCTCACGGACCGCGCCCGTGTCCATGTGCCCTTTGTCCCGGTTCGGGTGCGTGCCGTTGCACTCGATCACGAACGTGGCACAGCCGCTCGCGATCGTGTCGAGCCCTGGACAGGGCCTTGCGTCCCCGGAGTAGCCGAGCGTGTGACCATCGAGGTCGAGCAGGTAGCCGAGGCACGTGAGCTCCGGGACGTGCTCCACCTCGACTGCGCGGAGCTCGACCAGATCGGCCAACTGATGACGGCTCCCGTCGCTCGCCTCCACGTAGCGGATCTCGAGCCGTGCGTGCGCGTTCCGGTGAGTGACCTGCATGGATCCGAGGTCCATCATCTGCTCCAGGAACCCGGCCACTCCGGGCGGGCCGACGACGGTGAGCGGGTGCCCGGTCGAGCCGGCGCGCTTGTCGAGGATCTCGAACAAGAGAAACGGCCACCCGAAGGTGTGATCCGGGTGGAAGTGCGAGATCAGGACGACGTCGAGATCGCCGACTCCGAGCCCGGCCGTGCGCAGGTGTGGCAAGGACGTCGGCGACGGCTCGACGAGGAAGGTCAGCCCACCACCTCGGACGACGAAGCTGTTCCAGTAGCGACCGGGCGGAACCTCGAAGTTGCCGGTCCCGAGCCAGGTGACCGTCGGTGAGGCGCTCACGTGGCCGGGCTCACCGTCCGCCGCAACAGCGAGCGCGTGTGCGGCACCGGTGGCTCGTCGTTCATACCGATGTCGACTTCGACGACGAGATCGTCCTCGTGGAGCGAGATCCGCCGCGCCGTCGCTGTGACTGGCTTCGCGCCCGGTGTGTGCCCGATCTCGACCGAACGGAGCGTCACCGACTCGCCGGCGACGGTCCCGCTCAGCGTCTCGGTGACGCCGGACGGCTCGGCAACGGTCATGTGGACGACACCGCCGTCCTCCAGGAGCAGG
>JAJYGM010000170.1 GCA_021785095.1 Actinomycetes bacterium | reverse complement strand
CTGACCCATGATGTGGGACTGCGATGAGGCGATCTGGTCGACGCACCGAGCCACGCTGGCCGCTGGGGACGGATGCGCTCGGACAGGACCGCGTTGACGAAGCGTTGCGGCCGTTGACAACCAGGGAGGGAATCGATGAAGCGGTTGAATCGTTGGGCGAGACGAAGCGCGCTTGTGGTTTCGGTGCTGGGGGTGGGCGCGCTGGCCGCCGGGAACGTCGCGGCGGGCGGCGGGGGAGCCGTCGCGGCAGCAGCTGGGAGGAGGGCCGCGCCAGCAGCTGGGAAGAAGAGCCCCATCACGGTCGCGTGGCTCGCCACACTCACCGGGGCCGACGCGGCCGACGGCATGGCCCAGGTCAAGGGGTTCAAGCTCGGTCTCGGGGTGTTCGGCGACACGGTCGACGGGCACAAGATCGAGGCGAGCTACCTGAACAGCGAGAGCACACCGACGATCGCCTTGAGCGCAGCCAAGAGGGCGGTCGAGACATACCATGCCAGCGTCATCTTGGGACCATTGTTGGGGAACCTTCTCGCGGCCGTTGCTCCGTACGTGTTGTCTCGCGATGTGCCGCAACTGACCTACGCCACGTCCGGGTACACACAGATCAAGGCGGACGTGCAATCCAAGGCCGGCTTCGTCACCGGCTACACGCCGACGCAGGTCGCCACCGAGGGGGCCAAGTGGGCCTACGACACCATGCACTGGCACCACATCACGACGCTGGCCGACGACTACAACTACGGCTGGGAAAGCGTCGGCGGGTTCGACAAGGAGTTCACGAAGCTGGGCGGCACGATCACAAAGACCATCTGGGTCCCGGTGACACGGGCCGACGTCTCGACGTACGTCTCGGAGATCCCGTCGGCGACCCAAGCGGTGTTCACCGAGCTTCTGGGACCCCAAGGGACCAACTTCTATTCGCAGATGAAGGCCTACGGACTCACGACGAAGGTCGGCGTGCTCGGGATGGCGAGCACGATCGACCAGTCGGTGCTCTCCACCGTCACAGTGGCGGCGGCCACGGCGCCGAAGTCCTATGGGGTGTCGCAGTACTGCACAGAGATCTCCGGCAAGGTCAACAAAGCCTTCACGACCGCGTACCACAAGGCGTACGGGGTCTGGCCCACAGGCCTCTCGGAGAGCGCCTACACCGACGCCGAGATCCTGGTGTCCGCTCTGAAGAAGATGGACGGGGTGATCAAGAGCGAGAAGGAGCTGGCGAACGTGTTGGCGAGCGTGAAGGTCGTCGCTCCCGTGGGTCCGTTCTCCATCACAAGAGCGACCTACGCACCGCTCGAGAACGTCTACCTCTGCAAGATCGAGGACAAGACAGGGTCGGCGCGCGACGTGCCGATACGGATCTACAAGGACGTTCACCCCTGGGGTCTGTTGAGCCTCTCGACATGGAAGAAGACCTTCACCTCGGACACGACCAGCAGACCTTCGGCGTGATCGGCACGGTCGGCACGGTCGGCACGGTCGACACGGTCGACACGGTCGGCACGGTCGACGTTCCCGACTGACGCATTCGGGCCGCCTGCTAGCACGAACCCACGCGGGCATGCGGCGCGCGCCCAGCCGAGGGGCCACGGCAAGGGATCATGAGTCCGCTGTGGTATCCATGAGCCGAGGAGCTGAGGATGGACCTGGAGTTCAGCGAAGAGCAGGAGATGTTCCGCGCCTCGGTCCGCGAGCTCTTCGAGAAGCGCTTCGGGAGGGACTACGTCCGCGAGTGCGACGCCGAGCGTCGCCCGCCACGCGAGGCGTTCGAGGCGCTGGCCGGCTTGGGCTGCCTCGGGCTCAACATCCCGACCGAGTACGGAGGGTCGGGCGCCTCGGCGGTCGACGTGGCGATCCTCTTGGAGGAGCTGGGCCGGGGCTTCTTGGACTTGGCCTTCTGGGTCTTCCGCAACGTGAGCCACGGCGGGCACGCGCTCGGCGCCCACGGGACCCGGACCCAGAAGGAGGAGCTGCTGCCCCTCGTCGCGAGCGGCGAGATCTCCGTGTGCTTCGCCCTCACCGAGCCGGAGTCCGGGTCGGACGCGGCTGCGCTCACGACGCGGGCTGCCGAGGTCGGTGACCGCTACCGCATCAACGGGCAGAAGGTGTTCTGCTCGGGCTTCCGGGTGTCGGACTACGTGATGGTGGCAGCACGCACGTCGGAGGAGAAGCACGGCGGCATCACGGCCGTGCTCGTCCCGACGGACGCACCGGGTCTCACCGCGTCGCCCATCGACACCCTCGGGCACTGGCCCCTCGGTACGACCCTTCTGTCCTTCGAGGACGTGGAGGTGCCGCGGGACAACGCCGTCGGGGCTCCCGGCGAGGGGTGGCGGGTCGTCACCGACATGCTCCAGTACGAGCGCCTGTGCCTGTCGGCGGCCCGTGCCGGCGCTGCCCAGGCGGCCCTGGCCGACGCCTTGGCGTACGCAGGCGAGCGCCAGCAGTTCGGCCGCTCGATCGGCACGTTCCAGGCAGTCAGCCACAAGCTTGCCGACATGCAGGTCATGGCGGACGTCTCGCGCATGCTCGTCTACCGCTTCGCCTACCGTCTCGACCGCGGCCGGGCCACCCCGAGGGACGCGGCCACCTTGAAGCTCTACGTGTCCGAGGCCTACAAGGCCATCGCCGACATGGGCCTCCAGGTCTTCGGCGGCTACGGCTACACGATGGACTTCGACATCCAGCGCCACTTCCGGGAGTCGCGCCTCGGCGTCATCGGTGCCGGCACCTCGGAGATCCAGCGCAACATCATCGCGAAGACGATGGGTCTGTGAGATGACGCGTGCCGGGAAGGGCGCCGGTGCACCGGGGGTGCCGGGCGTCGCCGACGTGCTCGAGCTGTGCGAGCGGTACTCGAACTGGGGCCGCTGGGGAGACGACGACCAGCGCGGCACCCTCAACCACGTGACGCCCGAGGACGTGGTCGCGGCGAGCCGGCTCGTACGCAAGGGCACGCCGTTCTCGCTGGCCCTCCCCTACGACGAGCACGGGCCGCAGAGCGGGGTCCTCGGCCGGTTCAACCCCATCCACCTCATGACCCGCGACGGTGCCGACGCCTTGGTCGGCTCGTCGATCCGTGACTTCTTCGGTGGTGTCGACCGCCACTTCGCCAGCACCGACGACATCGTGATCATGCCGCTGCAGTGCGGGACCCAATGGGACTCCCTGGCCCATGTGATCCACCAGGGCAAGATCTACAACGGCTACTCCGCCGACCTGGTGAGCAGCAAAGGGGCGCTCCGCAACGCCGTCACCAACGCAGCCGGCGCCATGGTCGGTCGCGGCGTGCTCCTCGACCTGCCGAGGGCGCTGGGCGTCGACTGGCTGGAGGTGGGTACGGCCATCGGGCCCGCCGAGCTCGACCGGGCGTGCGAGCTCGGCGGCGTGGAGGTCGGGCGGGGCGACTACGTGTTCGTCCGCACCGGGACGATCGCCCGGGTGCGGTCCACCGGTACATGGGGCGACTACGCAGGCGGGCCCGCCCCGGGCCTCGGGCTCTCCTCCGTCCCCTGGATCGCCGAGAGGTCGGTGGCCGCCGTCGCCGCCGACACCTGGGGGATGGAGGTACGACCCAACGAGACGCCCGACGTCCTCCAA
>JAJYGM010000391.1 GCA_021785095.1 Actinomycetes bacterium | reverse complement strand
TCTCTCGCACTCGTCGCTCGATAGCGGTGTGGATGTCCTCGTCCGCCGGGTGGAACTCGAAGACGCCCTCTGCCAGCTCGTCACCCGTCCGCCGGAGCGCGTCGACAAGCTGGTCGACCTCGTCCACCTGGAGGATGCCCGCCTTCGCCAGCCCGTGGACGTGGGCGATCGAGGCCTCGATGTCACAGGGTGCCAGCCGCTTGTCGAACGAGAGGCTGGCCGTGAAGGCCATCATGTCCTCGGCCGGAGGTGACGTCATCCGGCTTCCCCAGAGGGTCACGGGCTGCTCCGGGTCATGGGTCGCTCCGAATCATGCATCCCTCCGGGAGTTCACGCCCTGCTTGGCCGCCCACGTCTTGACGCCGAGACCGAAGATCCGGACGAAGCCCTCCGAGTCCTCGTGCCGGAAGGCGTCTGCCGCGTCGTAGGTGGCGAGGTCGTAGTCGTAGAGCCCGTGAGGGCTGCGGCGGCCGACGATCTGCATCCCGCCGCCCGGGGTGAAGCGCAACCGCACCTCACCGGTCACGTGCCGTTGGCTCGACTCGATGAAGGCCGACAGCGCCTCTCGAAGCGGTGAGAACCACATCCCGTCATACGTGAGCTCGGAGAAGCGAGGCTCGAGCCGCGACTTCTCGTGCAGCAGGTCACGCTCGAGCGTGAGCCCCTCGAGGTCCGAGTGCGCTGCGATCAGTGAGAGCGCAGCCGGGCACTCGTAGATCTCCCGGCTCTTGATGCCGACACGGCGACCTTCCACCATGTCGATGCGACCGTAGCCCCGCGAACCGGCGATGCGATCCATCTCCGAGATGAGCTGCGGGAGCGGCAACGGGCTGCCGTCGAGGGTGACGGGGATGCCGGAGGTGAAGCCGACGACCGTGTCGACGGGCTCGGTGGTGCGCTCGACGCTTCGCTCCCAGACGTCGTCCGGTGGTGCCGCCCAGGGGTCTTCGAGGATGCCGCACTCGATCGTGCGACCCCAGAGGTTCTCGTCGATCGAGTAGATGCGCTCCCGGGTGATCGTGATCGGAAGGTCGTGCTTCTCTGCATAGGCGATCGTCTCCTCGCGGGTCATGCCCCAGGAGCGGACGGGAGCGATGATGTCGAGGTCCGGAGCGAGCGACTGCGTACCGACTTCGAAACGCACCTGGTCGTTCCCCTTGCCTGTGCATCCGTGGGCGACCGCTCCGGCGCCGTGGCGGCGCGCCTCGGCAACGAGGTGCCGCACGATGAACGGACGAGACAGCGCCGAGACGAGGGGATAGCGCCCTTCATAGAGAGAGTTGGCGGCGAGGGCGGGTACGAGGAAGTCCTGCGCGAACTCCTCCTTGCCGTCGACGACGACCGCTTCGACAGCCCCCGCGGCGAGGGCACGCGTGCGGATCGCCTCGAAGTCGCCTCCCTGACCGACGTCGACCGCCACGGCGACCACATCGAGCCCGAGCTCGGCGCGCATCCAGTGAACCGCCACTGAGGTGTCCAGCCCTCCGGAGTAGGCGAGCACCACACGTCCTGACATGTCCTTGTCCTTCCCGGCCCTACGAGCCGTTGTCCGGCCCGCGGCGCAGCGTACTTGCCACGAGCTTCCTCATTGCCCCGCGATCTCGGCCAGTTGGCGGGCGAGCGCGTCGCCGCCCATCTCCTCCGTCGCGATGACGAGGACCGTGTCGTCGCCGGCCACGGTCCCCACTGCGCCTTCCAGCCCGGACCGGTCGAGCGCTGAGGCGACGACGTGGGCCGAGCCCGGCGGCGTGCGCAGCACGACGATGTTGAGCGACGACGCCACTTCGACGACCCATTCGCCGAGCACCCTGCGCAGGTGGTCGGCCGGCGCGACCTGGTCCCTCGGCAGCTCGGCGATGGCGTACACCTGCCGCTCGACGCCGGGGACACGGACCTTGACCGCACCGACCTCCTCGAGATCCCGTGAGACCGTCGCCTGAGTCGCCGGCACGCCCTCGGTCGCGAGCAGCTCCACGAGCTGCTCCTGACTCGTCACCTCGTACTCCCCGAGGAGGCGAGCGACGATGTGCTGTCGGCGCGCCTTCGAGATGCGGCCGTTCGGCGACTCGGTCACGGTGCGGCTGCCTGCTCGTTTGCCCGGACGCTCGAGGCAGCACTCGCCGCGAGCGAGCGACAGACGTCGTTGGCGTCGCCTATGTAGGCGATGACGCGCCTGTGGCGGGTCATGCGAGGACCTCGGCGAGGATCGAGACGGCTTCGTCGACCTCATCCTCGGAGACGATGAGCGGGGGCGCGAGCCGGATGGTGTCGGCGGTCGGGGCGTTGAGCACCAGCCCGGCGAGGAGAGCCGAGCGAACGGCCTCTCTCGCACGGTGTGCATGCCGTCCATCGGCATCGAGCACGGCCCCGAGAAGAAGGCCGCGCCCGCGGACGCCGCTGATGGCGGGGAGCGCGGCGAGGGCGTTGCGGAGTCGCTCCCCTGCCGCCCTGGCAAGAGACGGGGCATCGATGCGCTGGAGCTCGAGGAGCGTCGCGAGCGCGGCGGAGCACGCTAGAGGCTGCCCGCCGAAGGTGCTCCCGTGGTCGCCGGGCGCGAAGACGTCGGCGATCTCCCGACGTGCCCAACAGGCTCCGATGGGCATCCCGTTTCCGAGCGACTTCGCCACCGTGACGACGTCGGGCAGGACCCCCTCCTCGTGGAACGCGAACCACGACCCGGTACGTCCGAGACCTGTCTGGATCTCGTCCAGGACAAGGAGGATGCCGCGTTCGTCACAGAGGCGGCGCACCTCAGTGAGGTATCCGGCGGGCGCAGGCACCACGCCGCCCTCGCCTTGGATCGGCTCGAGCAGCACGGCTGCGACCGTCGTCGGGTCTGCCACCCGCGCGAGCTCGGCGATGTCGCCGAAGGGAACGTGCCGGAACCCCTCGGGGAGGGGTTGGAAGGGCTCGTGCTTCTCGGGCTGGCCGGTGGCGTGCAGCGTGGCGAGCGTCCGGCCGTGGAACGAGTTGTAGGCGCTCACGACCTCGTAGCGGTTGTGCCCGCCGGCCTTACGGGCGAGCTTGATGGCGCACTCGTTCGCCTCGGCGCCCGAGTTCGCGAAGAAGACCCTCCCGCCGGCCGGCTGGCCGTTCCCGACGAGCCGGTCGAGCTCCGCCGCCACCTTCGGCGAGAGCTCGTTCGTCACGAGGTTGGAGACATGCCAGAGTCGCCGGGCCTGCTCGCAGACCGCCTCGGCAAGCACGGGATGCGAGTGGCCGAGCGACGTCACGGCGATGCCGGACAGGAAGTCGAGGTACGAGCGCCCTTCGCTGTCGATGAGTCGGGACCCGTGGCCCTCGACGAAGCACACCGGTGCCGGCGCATACGTCGGCATCAGGAGCGCGCTCAGCCCGTCCTCGCTCGCATACGTGGCACTCATCACGCGCGCACCATCGTCCCGACCCCTTCAGGCGTGAACAGCTCGAGCAGCAGGGCGTGCTCGAGCCGGCCGTCGAGGATGTGAGCGCTCGTGACGCCGTGCCGCACTGCGGCGGCACAGGCGAGCGCCTTCGGGATCATGCCGCTCGATACGACGCCGCTCGCGATCAACCGGTCGACATCGTCAGCCGAGAGCGACGACAGGTGCGTCAGATCGGAA
>JAJYGM010000660.1 GCA_021785095.1 Actinomycetes bacterium | reverse complement strand
TGCATGGGCGCATCGCTCGTCGTCGCAGGAGGAGGGCGGATGGGCGGAGCGCTCGTGACCGGCCTCCTCACCAGAGGCGGATGGTCGGCGGAGGAGCTCGCCGTCGTCGAGCCGGACCCGGCCCGCCGCGCCGACCTGGAGGCCGCCCACCCCGGCATCTGCGTCGTCGAGGCGCCCTCGCCGTCGCTCGCGGACCCCGAAGGGGGTGCCGTGCTCGCCGTGAAGCCCGAGGTGGCCGAGCCGGTGTGCCGGGCCCTCGGCGCGGCGGGGGTGCGCCGTGTCCTCTCCGTCGTCGCCGGCATGCCGTCGGCCCGCCTGGAGGCGGTCCTGCCCGGCGGGGCCGCCGTCGTTCGGGCGATGCCGAACATGCCCGCGCTGGTGGGCGCGGGCGTGAGCGCGCTCTCCGGGGGGAGCAACGCCCAGGCCGCGGACCTCGCGTGGGCCGAGCGGGTGCTCGGCGCCGTAGGGGTCGTCGTCCGGGTGCCCGAGCGCCAGCTGGACGCCGTGACCGCCCTGTCGGGCTCGGGCCCTGCGTACCTGTTCCTCGTGGTCGAGGCGCTGGTGGAGGCAGGCGTGCTCGCCGGGCTGCCCCGCGAGCTCAGCTCGACCCTCGTCGTCGAGACGGTGAAGGGCGCCGCGGCCCTCCTCGACCGGCAGGGCGCGGCCCCCGAGTCGTTGCGCGCGGACGTCACCTCGCCAGGGGGCACCACCGCTGCGGGCCTCCGTGCGCTCGAGGCCCGAGGCGTGCGCTCGGCCTTCCTGGAGGCGGTGCTGGCCGCCGCCGAGCGGTCCCGCGCGCTCGCACGCTGAGGCCGGGACCCTGAAGGGGAGGGGACCTCTGCCCGCTTTCGCCGCGAAGGCGGGAGGGCGTACAGTCCTCTCCGGAGGAGAAGTCGGAAACCGTGGCAACGCAGCCAGTCGAAGGGACCCAGAGCCGGTTCATGACCGTGGGGGAGGTTGCCTCGGTCCTGCGCGTCTCGAACATGACCGTGTACCGCCTCATCAACTCCGGGGAGCTGCCCGCGGTGCGAATCGGCCGGTCGTTCCGGCTGCGCAGCGAGGACTTCGACCGGTACCTCGCCGACCGGTTCACCAAGGCGGGTTGAACCTCCCGAGCACGGGTTGGCGGTCGTGATGAGCGTCCCGCGCCCCGTCGTCTTCTTCCTCTCCGACTACGGGCTTTCCGACGAGTTCGTCGGCGTCGTCCATGCGGCGATGCTCCGCGTGGCTCCCGACCTCGTCGTCGTGGACCTCTCCCACGGGATCCCCGCCTTCGACGTCCGCGCCGGCGCGGAGTCGCTCGCGCGCGCGGTGCCCCACCTCGGCCCCGGTGTGGTGCTCGCCGTCGTCGACCCCGGAGTCGGGGGGGCCCGGCGCGGCGTCGCCGTCCGCGCGGCAGACGGCCGGTGGTTCGTCGGCCCCGACAACGGCCTCGTCGTGCCGGCGGCCGAGGCGAGCGGGGGTGCCGTCGCGGCGCTCGCGTTGGGCAAGCCCGAGGACGCGCCGGCGACGTTCGACGGGCGCGACGTGTTCGCCCCGGCGGCCGCGGCACTCGCCAGGTCCGGTGCGCCCGCGTCGGTGGGGGACGCGGTGGACCCCGGGTCCCTCGTCCGGCTTCCCCCGCTCGAGGTGCTCCGCGGCGAGGAGGGCGGTCGCGCCGTGCTACGAGTGCCCGTCGCCTGGGTCGACGGGTTCGGCAACGTCCAGCTCGCCGCGCGAGAAGGAGACGGGCCGCCCCTGGACGCGGGCGAGATCGCCGTCCGGCTCGAGCCCGGGCGCTCCGAAGAGCTCGTCGCGCGGCGGGTGCGCGCCTTCGCGGACCTTTCGAACGGGGAGCTCGGCGTCCTCGTCGACGCCAACGGTCGGCTCGCGCTCGTCGTGCGCGAGGGATCGGCCGCCCGCGCGACGGGCCTCGGAGCCGGAGGGGTCGCCGAGCTCGTCTGGTGACCACCGCGGGCGCTGCCGTACGCTCGCTCTCCGATGACAGCGCATCCCGCGAGCGGGGGCGGGAGCCAGAAGCGGAGAATCCCCGAGGCGACGGTCGTCCGGCTCCCGCTGTACCAGCGGATCCTGTCCGAGATGCTGCACGCAGGGACCACCACCGTGTCCTCCGAGGTCCTGGCGGCGCGAGCAGGGGTCACCGCCGCGAAGGTGCGGAGGGACTTCTCGCTGTTCGGGTCCTTCGGCACCCGCGGCACCGGCTACCACACCGCGTTCCTTGCGGCGCAGATCGACCGGGCGCTCGGTGCAGACCGCGACTGGCCGATCCTGATCGTCGGGATCGGGAACCTCGGCCGCGCCCTTGCCAACTCCGACGGGTTCTCCTCCCACGGGTTCCGAATCGTGGGCCTCTACGACGTCGACCCCGCCGTCGTCGGCGGCCGCGTGGCGGGCCTCTGCGTCCGGCATCTCGACGAGCTGGCCGACGGGCCCCGGGCGGCGATCGGCGTGATCGCCGCGCCCGCCGCCGCCGCGCAGGCGGCTGCCGACGCGCTGGTCGCCGCGGGCGCGGAGTCGATCTTGAACTTCGCGCCGCGTGTCCTCTCCGTCCCGGCCAAGGTCATGCTCCGCTATGTCGACCTCTCCATCGAGCTCCAGGTCATGAGCTTCTTCCTCGCGAGAAGGGATCCCGACCTGCCACCTCTCGGAGTCGGGCTGGGCGTGCGTCCAGACGTTCGCGACGGAGCTCCGTCTGCCTGAACCCGCCGGCAGGAGGGGCTCCGACCCGGTGCCCCGCCGGCGTCTCCGCTGACCGATCCGTCCCCAGGATCGCTAGCGTCGTAGCGTTGGATCGCGCCGGGAGGCACCGTTGTCCGTCGTCGCCGTTGGGATCGAGCATCAGCAGGCGCCCCTCGACGTGCTCGAGCGCGTGACCATCGGCGACGCCGACCTCGCCAAGACGCTCGCCACGCTCCGCTCGTGGGAGAACGTCCAGGAAGCCGTCGTCCTGTCCACCTGCCTCAGGACCGAGGTCTACGCGGTGGTCGACCGGTTCCACGACGCGGTCGTCGACGTCTGCGAGCTGCTCGCGGCCCACGCCGGCCTCAGCGCGGACGACGTGTCGGTGCACACGTCGGTCCGCTTCGACGACGACGTCGCGGACCACCTGTTCGCGGTCGCGGCCGGCCTCGAGTCCGCGGTGCTCGGCGAGACCGAGGTGCTCGGGCAGGTGCGGCGAGCCTGGGAGCGTGCCCGCGAGGAGAGGGCGGTCGGCCCGGTGCTCTCGGACCTGTTCCGCAGCGCGGTCCAGGCGGGCAAGCGGGTGCGCGCGGGGACGGGCATCGCACGCGGGACGACCTCCTTCTCGTTCGCCGCGATCGAGCTCGCCGCGCAACGGCGCGCCGGCGGCCTCGCGGACGCGGCGGTGGCCGTCGTGGGCGCCGGCGAGATGGGCACGGGCATCGTGCACGCGCTCGGGCGGCTCCCCGAGGGGCGCCGGCCGGCGTCGGTCGTCGTGGTGAACCGGAGCCGGGGCCGGGCACGCCAGCTCGCCGACACGGCGCCGGCCGCGCTCGACGTGCACGCGGTCGGCGTGGAGGACCTGGCTGGGACGGTCGCCACCTCCGACGTCGTCTTCACCGCGGTGGAGGCGGCGGTGGAGGCGAGCGG
>JAJYGM010000448.1 GCA_021785095.1 Actinomycetes bacterium | reverse complement strand
CCGTCAGCAGCCGGTACAGCTCGCCGTGCGCGACCGCCACCTTGTCGAGGGCGAGCGTGTCGAGGAGCGTGCCGCCGTCTGACCCGCCGATGTCGGCCACGAGCGAGATGACGGTGGTAATCGCGATGATCGTCAGGGTCATCGCCATCGCCGAGCCGCCCCGGGCCCGCGAGAAGTAGCGGCCCGCTGCACGCGTGTCGCCGAGCTCCTTGCTCAGCCAGCCCAGTCGCGAGGCGATCTCCGCCTTGTCCTCCCGCGGCGCCAGCCGTTCGGCCGCCCGGTAGGCGTCCGCGGCACCGGCCAGGTCCCCACTCCGCACCCGGGCGCCCGCGAGCTCGCGCCATGCCGGATAGGTCGCCGGCGTGGGGGGCAGCCTCGTCACCTCCTGCCAGGCGCCGACGGCGGCGTTCTCGTCGTCGAGCCGGTGCATCGCCTGCCCGAACCCGAGCAGCGCGGCCGCCGTCACGCCCCGGTCGTCGAAGCCGACGACCCGCTGGTAGAGGCGCGCCGCGTCGACGTACCGGGACTGCTCCATCAACTCGGCCGCGTGGTCGAGCGCGGCGAGGGCGGCGGCGCGCGTCAGGGGACCGTTGTGCGAGAGGGTGCCGTGGAGGTCGAAGGATGGCGGCTGGGTCACGACCGGACTGTACACGGGAGGGCCCTCAGGTGGTCGCGATCGGCGCGCGTAGAGACGGCCTGCCACGGGAACGGGCTTCGGCTCCCCGGCCGGGCGGGCCCCGCACGCGCGAGCGAGCCCCCGGTCAGTCCGGCGTCGCGGGCTCCCAGCCAGTGGCGCCCTGGGCGACAGCGAAGGCAGCGGCCGCGTCGGCCCCCGCGTCGAGCGCCGCGGCGTAGACGCCCACGAGCGCGTCGAAGGCCCCGGCGTCGTCCTGGTCCGGCGCCGCGAGCACGGTGGCGTCGTCGGGCAGCCCAGCGGGCAGGGCGCGCGAGGCGAGGCCGCCGGGCGCGACCAGCAGCACGAGGCGCGTGCCCGCGAACTGACCGGCCTCCACGGCTGCCGCCAGCACGTCTGACGGCACGTCTTCGGTCACCACGATCACGCCCGAGGGGGCGAGGTAGCGGATCCCGAGGTCGACGTCCGCAGCTTCCAGCCGTGGGCCCGCCGCCCCGGCGATCGAGGTGGTGGTGCGGGCCGGTGCCGACGCCGGATCCTCGAAGGGCGACGCCTCGTCGTCATGGTCGGGGTCGGCCGCCGCAGGCGCCACGAGGAGCGTGGGGCGAGCCGCGTCGCGCAGGACGGCTGCATGGCCGACGCCAGCCTGGGCGAGCGCGAGCAGGAGCGCCTCGCCCGTGGCGTCCTCGCCGACTCGCCCGACCAGTTCCACCCCCGCCCCGCGGGCAACGGCCGCCAGGGCGATGCCGCACGCCCTGCCGGCAGGGGCAGCCGGGGGCGCCGAGCGCCAACCGAGGCTGCCGACGACGACGATCA
The DNA here is from genome assembly GCA_021785095.1 of Actinomycetes bacterium. The sequence goes on along the minus strand of JAJYGM010000448.1, from coordinate 2,163 downwards.
CGCCCTCAGGCTACACCGCCGCCCCTCGCCGGTGCGTCGACTGCCGTCGGCCCGTCGCCGCCCGTCAGTGCTCGGGAGTGCTCGAAGGCTGGGGCGTCTGGGAGGGTTGCGGCGTGGAGGAGTGCTCCCCGCCCCCGTCCTCGCTCCCGGGCGTCGAGGTCGGGTGGGCCGTCTCGGTGGGGCGGGGGGTGGCGCCGCTGCCCGCGGAGCCGGAGCCGCCGGAGACGCTGGAGCCCGAGTCGCTGCCGCTGTGCGTCGCGGCCGGCTCGGGCGTCTCGCTCGGCTCCGGGCTCTCGGTCGCCTCCGGCGTGCCGGTGGCGTCGGGGCCTGTGGAGCTCTCGACGGGTCCCGTCGAGTCCGAGGGCTCGGGAGACGAGCTGGGCTCGGCCGAGGAGCTAGGCTCGGGCGACTCCGTGGGCGCCACCAGCTGCGTCGGGATCGTCGTGGGCGCCGGGCTGGTGTTCCGGGCGTCGAACAGCCCGAGCGCGCCTGCCGCGCCCATCGCTGCCGCGCCGACCATGAGGGTGGTCGCCAGCACCAGGCTCATGGCGTGGATCCGCGCGACGACCGGGAAGCCGTGGCCGAACGTGACGCGGGCCGCATCGCGGACGGAGGCCATGAACCCGAACAGCGAGAGGCGCCGGACGGCTGACGCGGCAGCCACCACGGGCGCGGGCACGGGCTCGTTCGAGACGGCGGCCATCACGCGGTCCGCGAAGTCCGGGCTGGGGCGGACCGTGCCGCGGTCGGCGAGCGCCTCCAGGCGGCGGGCGGTTGCGGCATCAGCCGCGATCTCGTCGGCGGGCAGGTCCATCCCGCCCAGCTCGGCGCCGGAGAACGGATCCGGGTTGTGGCCCGGATAGCGGGCGCTCATCGTTCGTGGTCCTCGAGCGCCAGGCGCAGGCGGGCGAGCCCTCGGTGGAGGTGCGTCTTGACGGTCCCGAGCGGGCGATCGGTGGCCTCGGCGATCTCGAGCAGGGAGCGCTCCGCGAAGAACCGCAGCGCCACCACCTCGCGGTAGGGCTCGTCGAGGGCGGCGACGGCCATTCGGAGCCGCGCGTCCTGCTCGGCTCGCAGCACGGCGTGGGCGGGGTCGATCGCGTCGCCGGCGCCGCTGGTCCGGAAGCGGTCCTGGCCGGGCTCGTCCGCATCGGCTGCGAGCGGGTCGAGCCACGTGACCTGCTTGCGGCGACCCGCACTCCGGATCGCGAGTCGGACGGCGATCCGCGACAGCCAGGCGCCGAACGGGCCGTCGGAGCGCCACGTGCCGAGCGACCGGTAGGCGATCACGAACGCCTCCTGGGCCACGTCCTCGGCCTCGGAGCGGTCGCCGAGAATGCGCGCGCAGGCCGCGACGATCGATGCGCTCTCCCGCTCGACGAGTCGGCGGAAGGCGTCTCGATCCCCGGCGAGCACGGCCTCGACGATCGTGCGGTCATCGTTCGCTGCTCCGGTCTCAAGGGCGACGTCACGGGTTCCGTCCGTGGGCCTGTCCTCCGTGCTGCGACTGGCACCGACCCGGGCGGGGCCGATCTGAGCCCGCTCCATGTCGGCGGCCATTGTCGCGGACCGGGAGGGTTCCCATCGCAGAACGGAGGTCATGAGCCCAGTGATCGGATCGACCTAGTTGTCGCCACCTCCGTCTTGGCCGCCGTTCTGGTCGTCGCCCGCCTGGCGGGTGGGGTCGGCAGAGTGCTCGGGCTCGGCGGTCTCGGTCGCGTCGGGGGTGTGGCTCGGCTCCGGGGTCTCGGTCGCGTCGGGGGTGTGGCTCGGCTCCGGGGTCTCGGTCGCCTCGGGGGTGTGGCTCGGCTCCGGGGTCTCGGTCGCCTCGGGCGTCTCGGTCGCCTCGGCCGCCGCGCTGGCCTCGGGGTCGACGCTCCCGGACGGGTCGGCAGCAGTGGACTTGGTCCCGCTCGCGGACGGGTCGATGGACTGCTCCGCCGACGTGCTGCGCGCATCCGTGGTCCGGACCCCGCCGGTCACGAGATGGTTGGTCGCAAAGGCGGCGCCGGCCACCAGCAGGAGCGCCACGATGGCGGTGGCGGTCGAGCGGAGGATCCGATGGGTGGGCATGTGGGGGGTGACTCCTTGGACGCTGCGAGCCCACACGGGATCGCTTCACCCTGCCTGAGCGCGGATGCCCGCAAATAGTTTCAGATGTTC